>NZ_JBHUQE010000044.1:0-6010 GCF_042687825.1 Sedimentitalea sediminis
TTGACAGGCACCAATACCTTCATCTGCGGTTCTCTCCTCAATAAGAACCAAGCCGACAGCGACTCGGTTCAATGTGTTCCCGCAGTTTGATAGCGGGGCAATTCGGCAAAAAACAGGGCAAAACCGAATTCTTGCCTTACGCAAGGGCGGCTTTTTCCCGGCCCAGAGAAATTTCGTTGCGTCACAATGGCGAAACGGATTGTGAAGGTGACGGGGCCGCTCAGCGATTTGCGCCGGGAACCCAAAGAACGTCCGCCTTGCCGCCGTCATTGGCCGTTCGTGCGGCGACAAAGAACCAGTCGCTGAGCCGGTTCAGGTATTTGACCGCGGCCGGGTTGACCGGCTCGGTCCCGGCCAGTTCGACGGCCAGCCTTTCGGCCCGGCGCGCCACGGTGCGACAGACATGCAGATGCGCGGCCAGGGGCGTACCGCCGGGCAGGATGAAGCTGCGCAACGGATCCAGATCGGAATTCATGGTGTCGATTTCGGTTTCCAGACGCACAACCTGGGAGTCGGACACCCGCAGCGGCGGATAATCGGCCTGCGCGTCCCGGTCCATGTCCGGGCGGCACAGGTCGGCACCCAGATCGAACAGATCGTTCTGGATGCGCGACAGGGCTTTGTCCAGATCATCCGGCGCATGCAGGCGGGCGACGCCCAGCGTGCAGTTCAATTCATCCGAGGTGCCATAGGCGGCCACGCGCAACGTGTGTTTGGCAACACGGCTGCCATCGCCCAAAGCCGTTTCACCGGCATCGCCGGTGCGGGTGTAGATTTTGTTCAGAACGACCATGTTATTCTCCTGCGGTTCCGCGCAGCCAGACATACAGCAGAATCAGGACCACCGCCACGAACTGCGCCAACAGTCGCAACCGCATCATCTTGTTGCCGTATTTGCGGTTGAATGCGCCGCCTTTGCCGAACCCTCCGATGCCGATCATCAGAATGACCACGACGGCAGCCATTGCCAGTATGATTATCAGGAAAAGCGGATCACCCATGCTGCCCTTGTCCTTGTGCGGTAACTGGTCCGTGACTTATCCGGCCCGTTCTGGAAAAGCGAACCGGTTTTTCAGACCCGGGATACGATGCGATCGATCATCCGGCTGGACAGAACGCGTTTGAGATACCCGCCCAGATAGGTCGCCTTGGTCACGTAATAGCGCGGTTGCGGTCGGTCGCTGTTCAATGCGCAGATCAGTTTTGCGGTGACCGCGGCAGCGGGCAGTTCGAACGGGTCGGGGCCGGTGTCCTTATACATCCGCGGCATCAGGTCGGTTTCATAGTCGACCCGGCGCGGCGAGGACTGCCAGTCGATATATTTTTCAAAATGGGGAATGCCCTTTTCGCGCAGCATCGTCGTGATCGGTCCCGGTTCGATCAGCACCACGTGAATGCCGCTGCCGTGCAGTTCGATCCGCATGGTGTCGCTGAGACCTTCCAGCGCGTGTTTCGTCGCCGTATAGGCCCCGCGCCACGGGATCGCCAGAAAACCCAGGCCGGACGAGCATTGCACGATATGGCCGGCGCCTTGCGCCCGCATGACCGGGATCACCAGCCGGGTCAGGTCGTGCCAGCCGAACAGGTTGGCCTCGAAAATCGCGCGCAGCCCGTCGGTCGGCACATCCTCGACCAGGCCGGCCATCTGATGCGCGCCGTTGTTGAACAGCGCGTCCAGCGTGCCGCCGGTGGTCGCCAGCACCTCTTTCACGGCGCTGCGGATGCTGTCGCCATCGCAATAATCGATGCGCGGGCTGTCAAAGCCCTCGGCGATCAGCCGGTCGCAATCGGCCTGTTGGCGGCACGCTGCGAAAACACGCCAGCCCAGGTTCCGCAATTCACGGGCCGAATTCAGCCCGATCCCCGAAGAACAGCCAGTGATGAGAATGGATTTCTGCATGGGTCGGGTCTGTTGCCTGCCATTGAACGCCTGCCATAGCTATGACGGCTGTTTCCGGGGGCGGCAAGCGGTTCGGCCAATGACGTCGTCGCGGGGAATTAACGGCGCGGTTTGCTGATCAAAGAGGCGGAGATCCAGCCCAGCTGCCGTTCCGGCAAGATTCGCAGGCGCAGCCAACCGGTGCCGCTGTCGCTCAGCACCTCGACCTGGTGACCGATGTTCAGGCGGGCGACCACCGGATAGGTCGTGCCCGGCCCGTCACGCATGTTCACCCGGGTTCCGGTGACCTCGCGCAGATCCGGCGGCGGAGGCTGGTAGGCGGCCACCGGTTCCACCACGGGGCGCGCGGCCACAGCCACCCCCAGACCGGCAGCCCCCAGGTCCAGCGAGGCCAGCGTCAGCGTCGCTGCCGCCGGCTGGTCGGGCATCATGTCCAGCCCCTGGCGCAGACTGGTCCGCACGCGCCCCAGGCCGGCCCCGTCCGACACCGACACGGTGTCGGGGGCGGATGCCTGCCTGATTGCAGGGGCCGCAATCAGGGCGGTCGAAGTAATTCTGGCCGGCGCGGCGATCCGCGCCGCTGCGGGCCGGCGCTGGGGTGCGTTTTCGGCCTCGGCCTTGTTGCCCGCCTCTACGGCCTCGGGCTTTCGCGGCTGAAAGTCGGCCCCACCGCTCAATTCATAGAAAATCAGGCCAAGAATGGCGAAAGAAGACAAAATAAAGCGCATGACCGCGCCCCCCAGATCACTCAAAACACATAACAGCCCGGCAACAATAGAACCGGACTTCTTTACATTATCGGAACAGGTGATTCCCGGAAACGGGAAAGCGGACGGTTTTTTTCCCGAGACTTTTAGCGGGGCAGGGCGCGTGCAAAAAAAGCGACACTCGCTTTACCCGGCCCCAAGTGGGGCGTATCACAGCATCTATGAGCGATCTTGTAGATGACCCCAACATGAAGCCCCCATCCGCCCCAGGCGAGGTATCCGAACCGCTGCGCCGCGCAATCGGCGAGCGTTACCTCACGTATGCGTTATCGACAATCATGCATCGGGCGCTGCCGGATGCGCGCGACGGGCTGAAGCCGGTGCACCGGCGGATCCTGTTTGCAATGCGCGAATTGCGGCTGTCCAGTGGCGGCGGGTTCCGAAAATCGGCCAAGATTTCCGGCGATGTGATGGGCAATTACCACCCCCATGGCGATGCCGCGATCTATGATGCGATGGCGCGGCTGGCCCAGGATTTCAACGTGCGCTATCCGCTGGTCGACGGGCAGGGCAATTTCGGCAATATCGACGGCGACAACCCGGCGGCCAGCCGATACACCGAGGCGCGGATGACCATAGTCGCCGAGGCGTTGCTGGAGGGGCTGAACGAGGACGCGGTCGATTTCCGCGAGAATTACGATGGCACCCTGCGCGAACCGGTGGTGTTGCCGGCGCAGTTTCCCAATCTGCTGGCCAATGGCGCCGCCGGTATCGCGGTGGGCATGGCCACGAATATTCCGCCGCACAACATCGCCGAACTATGCGATGCCTGTCTGCATCTGATCCGGACGCCGGATGCGCGCGACGACACGCTGCTGAAATACGTGCCCGGTCCCGATTTCCCGACCGGCGGCGTGATTGTCGAGCCGCCGGAAAACATCGCGAACGCCTATCGCACCGGGCGCGGATCGTTCCGGCTGCGCTGCCGGTACCAGATCGAGGATCTGGGCCGCGGCCAGTGGCAGATCGTGGTCACCGAAATTCCCTATCAGGTGCAGAAATCCCGGCTGATCGAAAAGATCGCCGACCTGATCCAGAGCAAGAAAATCCCGATTCTGGCTGATATACGCGATGAGAGTGCTGACGACATCCGCATGGTTCTGGAACCGCGCAGCAAGAATGTCGATCCCGAAGTGCTGATGGGCATGCTCTATCGCAACTCGGATCTCGAGGTGCGGTTCAGCCTGAACATGAACGTGCTGATCGACGGGGTGACTCCCAAGGTCTGCAGCCTCAAGGAAGTGCTGCGCGCGTTTCTGGATCACCGGCAGGAGGTTCTGGCGCGGCGCAGCCGTCACCGGCTGGCCAAGATCGACCACCGGCTGGAAGTGCTCGAAGGGTTCATCGTCGCCTTTCTCAACCTTGATCGGGTGATCGACATCATCCGTTATGACGACGACCCCAAGGCGGCGCTGATGCGCGAGGACTGGGGCCGGGACCACGTCCGGGCCATGAGCGAAGCCGATTATGTGCCACCTGTGCCCGGCGGAGAACCGGGACTCAGCGAGGTGCAGGCCGAGGCGATCCTGAACATGCGCCTGCGCTCGCTGCGCCGGCTCGAGGAACTGGAATTGCTGCGCGAACAATCCGCTCTGATGTCCGAGCGCGCCGGGCTCGAGGATCTGCTGGCGGATGAGGGCCTGCAATGGGGGCGCATCGCCGAGCAGTTGAAGGAGACCAATAAGACCTTTGGCAAGGATTACGAAGGTGGCGCGCGGCGCACCCGGCTGGAAGAGGCGGGCGAGATCGAGGAGGTGCCGCTGGAAGCGATGATCGATCGCGAGCCGATCACTGTCGTATGCAGCCAGATGGGCTGGATCCGCGCGATGACCGGCCATATCGATCTGACCCGCGAACTGAAATTCAAGGATGGCGACGGGCCGCGGTTCATCTTTCACGCCGAAACCACGGACCGGTTGCTGGTCTTTGGCAGCAACGGCCGGTTCTACACGCTGTCGGCCGCCAACCTGCCCGGCGGGCGCGGGATGGGCGAACCCGTCCGCCTGATGGTCGATCTGCCCAACGAGGCCGAGATCGTCGACCTGTTCATTCACGACCCCGCCCGCAAGCTGCTGGTCGCCTCGTCGGCCGGAAACGGTTTCGTCGTGGCGGAATCCGATGTGGTGGCGCAGACCCGCAGCGGCAAGCAGGTGCTGAATGTCGGCGATGCCGCGCGTGCCCGGTTCTGCCGCCCGGTTCAGGGCGATCACGTGGCGGTGGTGTCGCAAAACGGCAAGTTTCTGGTGTTTCCCGCTGCGGAACTGCCGGAAATGAGTCGCGGCAAGGGCGTGCGGCTGCAGAAATACAACATGGCCCGGGGCAAGCAGGGCACACTGGAGCTGGATGGTGGCCTGTCCGACGTGACCACTTTTTCCTGGGCCGAGGGCCTGAGCTGGGAAATGGGCGGCGGCAAGCGGCGGCACGAGCCGGACATGACCGACTGGCTGGGCAAGCGCGCCGGCGTCGGCAAACGCGCGCCCTACGGATTTCCGCGCAACAACCGGTTTTCCTGACCACGCAATAGTGTGCCGATCGGGTTTGCACCGCAGGTCCGGCTGGGGTATCTGGGCCGGAACAGAGGCTGACGAGAGAGTATGATGATCCGCATTTTTTCGCTGCTGGCCGGGCTGGTACTGCTGGCGGCCTGCAACACCGGCCCGCAGGACCGGACGCCGAATTCGCTGGGGGAATTCAAGCTGGGCCACAACGTTGTGGTGGCAGACAAGATGCAACAGGGTCCGATCTCGCGCGATGCCACCGCCGAGGAATGGCAGAACACCATCAAGTCGGCGGTGCAGCAGCGGTTCGGCGGGTTTGACGGCGATCAGCTCTATCATTTCGGCATCAGCGTCGAGGGCTATATGCTGGCGCCCGAGGGATTCATCTATAACCCGCGCTCGATGCTGGTGATCAATGTCACGGTCTGGGACGACGCTGCCGGCAAAAAGCTGAACGACAAGGTGCATCAGATCACGGTGGTCGAGGATTCCACGGTTTCGACCTTTTTCAAGGGCTCGGGGCGCGAGCGCACGAAACAGGAACAGATGGACGGGCTGACCGCCAACGCGCTGGATCAGCTGGGCGACTGGCTGCTGGAACGGCACACGCAGGACGGGTGGTTCGAGAAAACCGCCAGCACCGCAGGGGCCGAGGACAGCGCCGCGACCCGAAATTTCACCGCGCTGTCTCCGGCCGCCGGCGGTTGATGTTTTCGCTGCACAAGACAGGCTTGATTTTCCGCGCCGAACCTCCTATTTGGCGCGCGCAAACGATCGAAAACCGGGTCTTTTGGACCCCATATCAGAAAAAGGCGCCTGCAGATGGGTAAGGAAAAGTTTGAGCG
>NZ_JBHUQE010000045.1:0-5499 GCF_042687825.1 Sedimentitalea sediminis
TGTGACTCCACTTTCGATTCAGAATGACGTCATCACGTTCTAAGAGTCCTGACCCTAGTCTTTTAAGGCAATTAGCCCGATGATATGCTTTGTCGTCTTTTCCGGCCCCATGCTTGTCGTTCGGGGGCACCTGGTTAGCCCCCCTGTATCCGTTCAGGCCTCTTGGAAACGACGCGGACGATCACACTCCGGGACGGTTCCAAGAACCCGCGCGATCCCGATTCACCCCCGCCATAAATGCAGCGCCGGGCGATGGCTTCGTTCTACCACCAAAGCCATAAAAATCATAAGATAAGCAGGTCCAGCACCCGTTCCGGTGGCCGGCCGATCACCGCCCGGTCGCCGGCGATGACCAGCGGGCGTTCGATCAGGATCGGGTGTTCGGCCATCGCGCCGATCAGTGTCGCATCGTCGTCGGACTTGCTGAGGCCGAGTTCGCGAAACAGCTTTTCGCCGGTCCGCATCATGTCGATTGCGGCCGGCGCGCCCAGGGCGGCGCGGGCGCGCTCGATATCGGCGCGGTCCGGCGGGTCCTGCAGATAACGCCGTTCGCGGATGTCGACGCCACGCTCCTGCAGCAGCGCCAGCGCCTGCCGCGACTTGGAGCAGCGCGGATTATGCCAGATTTCGATCACAGCCAGTCCTCTCTCTTGCTTGCCACCGCATCGGCGACATTGGCAAAACCGTCCCGTTGCAGCAACCGGTCCAGCCCGGTGGCGATCTCGCCGACCAGCGACAGCCCGCCATAGACCAGCGCGGTGTAAAGCTGCACCGCCGAGGCCCCGGCGCAGATCTTGGCATAGGCCTGTTCGGGTGTTGCGATGCCGCCGACGCCGATCAGCGGGATCGCGCCCTGGGTCAACAGGCTGAGCCGCGCCAGAACCCGGGTCGAGCGGTCAAACAGCGGCGCGCCCGACAGTCCGCCGGCCTCGTCGCGATGCGGGCTGCGCAGCCCTTCGCGCGACAGGGTAGTGTTAGTGGCGATCACCGCATCAATGCCGGTGTCGCGCGCCACTTCGGCGATGTCCTGCAATTCCTCGGGCGACAGATCGGGCGCGATCTTGAGAAAGACCGGGATCGGACGTGCCAGACCGTCCCGCGCCGCCAGCACCCCGCGCAGCAACGCGCTCAGCGCCGCCTTGCCCTGCAGGTCGCGCAGCTTTTCGGTGTTGGGCGAGGACACGTTGACGGTGGCGAAATCCAGATGCGGTCCGCAATGTTCCAGAACCCGGGCGAAATCGCCCGGCCGGTCGTCGCTGTCCTTGTTGGCCCCCAGGTTCAATCCCAGCACCGCCCGTTCGGGACGTTGCGCCAGACGGTCGGCGATGGCCTGCATGCCGTCATTGTTGAACCCGAACCGGTTGATCGCGGCCGCGTCCTCGGACAGGCGAAACAGGCGCGGACGCGGGTTGCCGGGCTGCGGGCGCGGTGTCGCGGCACCGACCTCGACAAAGCCGAACCCGGCGCGCGACAGCGGGTGCAGGGCCTCGGCGTTCTTGTCGAAACCCGCGGCCAGACCGACCGGGTTGGCCAGGTCCAGCCCGGCGACGCGACAGCGTAACCGGTCCGAAGTGATCGGCCCGGGCGCCGGTGCCAGACCGGCCCGCAATGCGCGCAGCGCCATCCCGTGCGCGGTTTCCGGGTCCATCCGGTGCAGCGCTGCAAGTCCCAGCCGTTCCAGCGCGCTCATGCCAGTTTCTCCGGAAACTGATGCGTTCCGTCGACCAGCGGCAGGGGTGCGGCCCAGAGGACCTCGGTTTTGCGCAGGGGGCGGTAGAGATGGGGAAACAGCGCGCCGCCGCGCGAGGGTTCCCATTTCAGCGCGTCACCCATGGCCTCGGCATCCAGCGCCAACAGCATCAGGTCCGTGACCCCGGCGAAATGCTTCGCGGCGGTTTCCGCCACCTGTTCGGCGGTCGAGAAATGCACAAAGCCATCCGCCAGATCGACCGGCGCCCCGGCGGTCTCGCCCCGGGCCTGCAACGCGGACCATTCACCGGCCCGGAATATCTTGTAGATCAGCATGGCGCGGTGATGCCCCGCGCCCTTGTGCGGGTCAAGCGGGTTCGCATCGGACAGGCGCAGCCTTTGACAGATGCGCCAAAGCGGCGCAGGATCCGCCCAGAAAAAAGACCGACCGGGAGACAAACCATGCTGAGCCGAATTCTGACCACTGTTGCCGCGCTGGGACTGAGTGCCGGCACCGCCGCTGCCGACTATGCGCTGACCATCCTGCACACCAACGATTTTCATGCCCGGTTCGAACCGATCAGCAAATATGACAGCGGATGTGAGGCAGCCGACAATGCCGAGGGCAAGTGTTTCGGTGGCACCGCGCGGCTGGTGACCGCGATTGCCGAGGCGCGGGCGCGGTCCGGCAATGCGATCCTGGTTGATGGCGGCGACCAGTTCCAGGGCTCGCTGTTCTATACCTATTACAAGGGCCAGGTCGCGGCCGAGATGATGAACAAGCTGGGCTATGATGCGATGACCGTGGGAAACCACGAATTCGACGATGGCCCCGAGGTGTTGCGCGGCTTTCTGGATGCGGTGACGTTCCCAGTGCTGATGTCCAACGCGGATATCACGGCCGAGGCGCTGTTAAACGGCAAGTTGCCGAAATCCACGGTGATCGAACGGGGGGGCGAAAAGCTGGGCCTGATCGGCCTGACGCCGCAGGACAATGACGATCTGGCCAGCCCGGGGCCGAACATCACTTTTTCCGACCCCGTGGCGGCGGTGCAGACCGAGGTCGACGCGCTGACCGCACAGGGCGTGAACAAGATCATCGTCCTCAGCCATTCCGGCTATGCGCTGGACCGGCGCATCGCCGCCGAGACCACCGGGGTCGACGTGATCGTTGGTGGCCATTCCAACAGTCTGCTCAGCAATGTGCAGGACGGGGCCGTGGGTCCCTATCCGACGATGGTGAACGAGACCGCGATCGTGCAGGCCTATGCCTATGGCAAGTTCCTGGGCGAGCTGAATGTACGTTTTGACTCCGAAGGCAGGCTGATCGAGGCAACCGGTGAACCGCTGGTGATGGACGCCACGGTGAGCGAGGACTCCGTCACCGTCGCTCGGGTTGCGGAACTGGCGCAACCGCTGGACGAAATCCGCAATACGGTGGTCGCCACGGCCGCCGCGCCGATCGAAGGCAACCGGGACATCTGCCGGGTGCAGGAATGCCAGATGGGCAATCTGGTGGCCGATGCGATGCTGGCGCGCGTCGCGGATCAGGGCGTGCAGATCGCCATCGCCAATTCCGGCGGGCTGCGGGCCAGCATCGATGCTGGCGAGGTCACCATGGGCGAAGTCCTGACGGTGCTGCCGTTTCAGAACACATTGTCGACTTTCGAGATCAGCGGCCAGGTGGTGATCGACGCCCTGGAAAACGGGGTCAGCCAGGTCGAAGAGGTCAAAGGCCGGTTCCCGCAGGTGGCGGGGCTGAAATACAGCTGGGATTCCGCCGTGGCTCCGAATGCAGGCCGGATCTCCGAGGTTCTGGTGGCCACGCCGGCGGGCTATGCGCCCATCGATCCGGCGGCCACCTATCTGGTGGTGACCAACAACTATGTCCGCAATGGCGGGGATGGCTACAAGATGTTCGCAGGGGATGACAAGAACGCCTATGATTTTGGCCCCGACCTGGCCGATGTCGTTGCCGAATACCTGGCCGCCAACGCCCCCTATCAACCCTTTGTCGCGGACCGCATCAGCCGCAAGTAATATCGCTGCGGCACGAGGATCGGGGGGCGGTCAGCCCCCCATCAGCCGCGGATCAAAAGGATAGCGGGTCAGGTTCTCGTACCCGTCCTCGGTGATCAGCACCTGGTCTTCCAGCTTGATGGAAAAATCCGCCCCGACCTCGCTGACCAGCGCCTCGACGCAAAGGGTCATGCCCGGCTGCAAGGGATAGTCAAAGGCGCCGGGCACCGCGCGGTCGGGATAGGCGACCAGCGGCCATTCATCGCACAGCCCGACTCCGTGCATCAGGCAGCTGTATTTCTGCGCCTGGTACTTGTCGTCCAGCCTGTGTGCATTGGCGGTCAGTTCGGGGATCATCACACCGGGTTTGAGCATCTGCATGTTGGTCATGATGTGGTCATGCGCATGCTGCATGGCGGCGATCATGTCCGGGCGCGGGGCGGCATCGCCGATCCACCAGCTGCGCGAGATGTCCACGCAGATGCCGTAGCTGCCCACCAGATCGGTATCAAAGGCGACGATCTCGTTCGGTTGCGTGATGCGCGGGCCGCATTCCTGGAACCACGGGTTGGTGCGCGGTCCCGAGGCCAGCAGGCGGGTCTCGATCCATTCGCCGCCACGGCGGATGTTCTCGGCGTGCAGCACCGCCCAGATGTCATCCTCTGAGACCTGTCCGCCGGGCACATGACTGTGCGCGAACTCCTCCATCGTGCGCATGGCGGTTTCGCAAGCGTGGCTGGCGCAGCGCATCGCCTTGATCTCGTCCGGGCCTTTTATCGCGCGGGATTTTTCCGTGACCTCTTCGCCGGGCATGATCTGCAGCCCCTGGGCCTGCAGCGCCTGCAGCCCGTGCAGCATGACCTTGTCCACCGCCAGACGATTGTTGTTCGGGGCATGTTCGGCCAACAGCAGGCGGATCTCGTTGGAAAAGACATCGGCCGCAGGGGCGATGCGGTCACCGCGGTCGAAATAGAACAGGTCGGCCCCGGCACGCTGTTCCCGCACCAGCGGGTTAAAGGTCGACAGAAAGGGCGCGTTTTTATAGTCCCAGATCACCATGTACCCGTCGGCGCACAGCAGAACGGCGCGAAACGGGTTGTGGGTGTTCCAGAGCTGCATGTTGGTACTGTCCGTGGCATAGCGGATGTTCAGCGGATCAAACATCAACAGCCCGGCATAGTCGCGTTCGACGATATGCCGGGTCAGACGGGACCAGCGGTATTCGCGCATCGCTGCAAGATCCGGCAGTTCCAACCCTGCCGCCGCCCATTCCGCAAAGGCCAGCCGGGTGGGGCCGATCTCGATCCGGTCGTTGTCATTGGGGCTGCCGTCGCCAAGGACGGCGCCCCGCGACGGGTCGATCTTGCGGCGGCCGCAATAGTGATGATCCATACCTCGCTCTCCTCTGTTTATTGATCGTGCTGTCGCGGCAGATCGCGTGTCATCGCCATATGCGACACGAAACCGCCGTAAAATGAACGGAGGACGTATTTCCTTGCCAGACGGTGCCAGGTATCGCCCGCGATGTAAGACGGGCTGGGATGACGAACGCCGAGGCGCTGAACTACGTGAAGGAGACCCTTCCGGGCGCGTGGACTAGCCTCAAATGCATCCACGGTATCGCAACGACCTGCGGAAACGGGCGAGGACGTGATGATGGCGCGGGAGATCAAGGCGGCGCGGGAAGCGGACATCGATCGGGCCCTCGGGCTGGACAAGGACGCAGCTTGAGGGCCTAGACTCAGGCCTCATTGATTTTCGCCTGGCTGCGTGATTCACGGTTCGAAAAGC
>NZ_JBHUQE010000046.1:0-5370 GCF_042687825.1 Sedimentitalea sediminis
ACGAGGAAACGGGTCGCAGGTCACGTGCAATTAGCTCACCAACCGGCAAGGGCCGATCCGCGGGCAACACTGCCGATCATACTGGATGTTCGGGCGCGGTCCGGGTTAACCGATCTTCCGATGCATTATTCGGAGACCTTCTTCACGAACTGCGACTTCAGGCCCATCTGCCCGAACCCGGGCACCTTGCAATCAATGTCGTGATCGCCATCGACCAATCGAATACCACGCACTTTGGTCCCGACCTTGATCGACGACGAAGATCCCTTGACCTTCAGGTCCTTGATCACCGTTACCGTGTCGCCGTCAGCCAGCACATTGCCCACGCTGTCGCGCACGTCGCTGGCGCCTTCCGCGTCCGCACCGGCTGCCCATTCATGCCCGCATTCCGGACAGGCCAGCAGGGCACCCGTCTCATATGTGTAGGTCGAGGAACATTCGGGGCACTGTGGCAAACTATCTGACATGCGCCCGCCTATAGCGCGAGGATAGCGGGCGAACCAGAAGTTTCGGTGCACCGAGGCAAGCCTAAAATGACCGCTGGCAGCCCCAAGCGGCCCCATGCCTGGCGACCAGCCTGGCGGGCCAGCACATGCAGGTCGGGCGGAAAGCCGACCTACGCTGCAGGCGCGTAATCGCAGGGCACCCCCTTAAAGAGCTGACATTCACTTCAGTATAACCGCCTAATACTTTGGAATGCTCGAAAGGAAGTTGGAGCCGATACTCGTTGTTCAAATCACCCAAATTTCAGGTTCGAGCAACGTCAAGCGTCGGATGTTGGGTTCGAACCATCAGTTGGCGAGATGGTCAAACTTCAGCGCTGTCGCCCAATCAACAAAGTAATCTGTCTCGCCAATTTGCTCGGGATCCTATTGTTAGATTTTTGCTTGCAGATGAAGGCAAAAAGTACAACCGCAAGAAGAAAGGAGTCCAAGCCCTGACCGTTGACAAAGCCGAACGTCAATTCTGCTTCGGAAATCAGCTCTATCCAAGTCATCGCTACCCTCCGGCTGGTGGACACTCGAGTCTAGGCCAACCAGAACCGCCTCCCTATCGGTCAGCTCAAAAAGTCGGATTATCACTTGTAGCGTGTAGCGCTACAATAACTATCAAATCAGCAATGTGGATGGCAGGTCATGACTCTCGGACGCAACGGCAAGAAAACGTCGAAGCATATTGGGGAACACATTCGCAGAAAGGTCATTCCAGACGGAATGAGCGTAACCAGAGCCGCAAAGCTCTTGGGGGTTGGCCGCCCAGCTTTATCGAATCTTCTGAACGGAAATGCTTCGCTATCACCAGAAATGGCGCTGCGGTTGGAGCGGGCATTTTCGTCCACGTCAAACGCGGAGGACCTTCTGCGGAGACAAGCATCTTTGGAAGCGCTTGATGCCGACGCCCAAGTGAAGGCGGAGACGACCAAGTCATTCGTGCCAACCTTTCTCAACATCACGTCAACTGACATCGAAGACTGGGGCAAGGGTCGGGTAGCGCCCCGGAGCAGACTGGCTGTCTTTTTACGGCGACTGGTGAACTCGACAGTCAAAGACGTTTCCCAGATCGATTTCCCCGCCAATGATGACAGCGAGCGTTCCGGTTGGGATGGCACAACCGACATTCCATCCGGCAACCCTTGGGTTCCAAGCGGCAAATCTGGCTGGGAATTCGGTACCAACAAAGAGCCAAAGCCAAAGGCAGACAAAGACTACAAAAAAAGCCTCAAGCTCTCGGAAGAGGAGCGCGTGCAGACGACATTCGTGTTCGTCACAACTATGCGTTGGCCTGGCAAGAAAGATTGGGTTGCTCAACGACAAGCCGAACAGAATTGGAAGGATGTAAGGGCGCTCGATGCAAGTGATCTGGAGCAGTGGTTGGAGCAATCCATACCTGCGCAGGTCTGGTTCTCTAACGAGACGCATACACCATCCAGAGGCACGTCAACGATAAGGTCGTATTGGAAGACGTGGTCCGCCGATTGCGAACCAGCATTGGTTCATTCGCTGTTTTCTGAAGCTCTCAAGGGCGATGCCGCCCAAAAGATCGCAAAAAAACTCAAGGCAAATGAGACTGTGACGATCTCGGCAGATTCCCGCGGTGAGGGTTTGGCCTTTCTTGATGCTGCTTTTGCCTCGGATGCAGCTCTAGGGGAGCTGAGGGACCGTATGGTGCTCTTTAGTGAACCCGCTGTCCTACCAGCCCTGACTGCTCGAAATGCAAAGATCATCCCGGTGGTGGCATCCCCGGAGATAGAGCAAGAACTAGCTCAGCATCGAGGGAGCGTTCCGAGCATCATTGTCCAGCCCAAGAACATTAGCAGCCTCAATCCCGACGTGTCCCTTGGCACACTAAGCTACGATGCCTTCAATGACGCCCTGTCCGAAATGGGGTTCGATCGAGACGAGATTGACCGGCTCAGTCACGAGTCGGGGCGATCGGTTACCGTGCTGCGCCGTAGACTCTCCAGAACTGAAGCCATACGAATCCCGAGCTGGAGCACGGATTCCAGATATTCTCGGTTCTTGGTCCCTGTGGCGTTTGCAGGGAGTTGGGACTCTCGATCCAAGACGGATCGAGACGTCCTACAGCTGATTGGCTCCAAAGATGACTATGATGAAATAGAGAGCGGGCAGCTCGAACTGCTGGACTTAGAGGACACACCGGTTTGGAGCGTAGGCGCGTACCGTGGTGTCGTCTCAAAGATAGACGCCCTGTTTGCCATACGAAAGCAGATTTCTCAGTCCGACATCGAGCGGTTCTTGGAGGTCTCCGAGCTCGTCCTGAGCGAAGATGACCCAGCTCTGGACTTGCCAGAGGATGAGCGCTGGATGGCAAACATCCACGGGAAGAAAAGAGAAATCTCAGGTCCCTTGCGCGAGGGCATTTCAGAGACTCTGGTCCTTTTGGCTGTATACGGTCGTGAGCTGTTCCAAGATCGGCTTGGTTTCGAACCATCGCACCGCGTTTCTGGGCTGGTCCGAAAACTACTGACGCCACTGACCGGTCGAACACTTGAAGCACACTCACACGACCTTCCGATGTACGCCGAGGCTGCTCCAGACGAGTTCTTAAGCATACTGGAAGATGATCTCGCCGAGGAGAATCCTGTCGTTCTTGAGTTGGTACGTCCAACTGGCGGGGGACTATGGGGCTCAAGCCCCAGAACTGGTCTACTCTGGGCGTTGGAAAATATCGCGTGGGCGCCAGAGAGGCTGGTAAGGGTTGTCGACGTGCTGGCCAGGCTTTCGCAGAAAAAGCTGGATGACAACCTGGTGAACAAACCGATCAACTCACTTGGTTCCCTCTTTAGATACTGGTATCCGCAGACCGCAGCCCCGATCGAAGGTCGCGTGTCTGCCTTAGAATACCTCGTCAAACAGTATCCCGAGATTGCGTGGAAAATCTGCGTGGATCAATTCGATCCTGGGCATAGCTGGGCAAGTCCAAACCATAAACCGCGGTGGCGACCCGACGCTCAGGGCTTTGGCAACGGTGCTACGGGCCACGAGCGATACACCATGTCCCGAAAGGCCCTTGATCTGGCTCTAGATTGGGCTTCCTACAACGAAAAGACGCTCAGCGACCTAATTCGGTGTGTCAGCTCGTTCTTGGTCGAAGACCAAGAAGCGGTGTGGAAACTCGTGGATAAATGGGCTCTATCGGCCACGGAGGCTGAAAAGGCCGCTCTGCGTGAAACCGTGCGCCGATACACGATGACCCGGCGGACAAAGAGGCAGAGAGACGAGGCTAATGAGGAAAAAGACACTACCAAATCGCTCGAGGCTGCGAAGCGTGCATATGATGCACTCCAACCCAACGACCTCGTACAAAGACATTCTTGGTTATTCTTGACCAACTGGGTCGAGTGGTCTGCGGATGAGCTAGATGGCGATGAAGAGGACATAATCGGCGAAACTCGGGATGCTCGAATTTCGGAGGCGCGCCGCGCCGCCACAGACGAAATCTACAAGTCCGAGGGTGCTTCCGGTTTGGTTCGGCTGGCACGGGTTGGCGAGGGTGGCTTCCAGGTCGGGTGGTTCGCTGCCGAGATACTTGCTTCGATAGAGGAGCGGCTGAGCCTGATATATAAAGTCATGACAGATGGCCCAGATGAGCTGTCGCATCAGGATCGTGGGTTATTGTCGGGTTTACTACACCGAACTCACCAACTCGGGAGCATGATCGAGATTCTAGGCTTACTGAAGGACCAGCCCGATCCCCAACAACTTCCGCCACTCCTGCGGCTGACACCATTCGGAAGCCAAACTTGGGAATTCATCGAAACGCTCGGCAACAATGCCAGCACGGAATACTGGCAAAAGGTCAATCCCGGTTTCTTGCGAGAGTCACCGCGAGAATTGAACTACGCTGTTGATCGCCTGCTCGAAGTTGGTCGGCCACGCGCGACATTTGAGTTGATCAGGTTTGAACTCTCCGCAATCCCTCCAAGAACGATTTATCGCATACTGAGTCAGGCCGCCGTATCATCGGAGGATTTCAGAGCGAACCACATGGAAGGCTACGCCATAAAGGAGGCTCTGAAACACCTGAACAAGACTGGCGAAATTGGTGTCTCAGAGATGGCAACGCTGGAATTTCGGTATCTGGCGTTGCTAGAGAGGGAAGAAGGTTCCATCCCGAACCTTGAGCAGCAAATAAACGACAACCCTGAAATGTTCGCCCAGGCGGTCGCATTTGTGTTCAAGCGGTCTGATGATGCAGATGATCCTGACACTTTCAGGACTGGGGATCAGGAGCTGATAAAGGCCAGAGCCGAACAAGCCTACAAACTGCTTGATCGCCTGCACAAGTTGCCTGGCCGAGATGAAAATGGTGAATTAAAGGCAGCGAACCTAATTGAGTGGATAAAGGCCGCGCAACGGTTCCTTAAGGATTGGGCGCGTGTAGAAGTAGGTGACGGCCAAATAGGACAACTTCTGGCGAAGGCTCCGACCGGCGCTGACGACGTATGGCCCTGTGAGCCAGTTCGCGACGCACTGGAACAAACCGTCAACCGCAGAATGAGCGAAGGATTCCGCATTGGAAAATTCAACCAGCGCGGAGCGCACCGGCGTGGTGAGGGTGGCAACCAAGAACGGGAGTTAGCAGCGCAATATGAGACTTGGGCTGCTGCGATGGAGTTCACCCATCCAAAAGTGGCCAAAGTCCTCCGAAAAATGCGCGATGGCTACCTTGCCGACGCCGAGCGGGAGGACACCGAAGCCAACATACGAAAGAGACTGCGACACTAGTCAAATCTGTTCGTAGAATACCGCATCCAATGGTGCTCAGCTACCCTGACGAGCCCAACACCTTGCGCGCGCAGAGAATGTCCGGAAAACGAGTTGCTACGTAAGCGTCCGGTCTGACCGC
>NZ_JBHUQE010000047.1:0-5324 GCF_042687825.1 Sedimentitalea sediminis
GCCGATTTGTGCAACAAGGCCAGTCATCGCCCCCGTCGCTTTACATTCCCACCCCTTTGTCCCGGCCGTCCGGCGGTTGACCGGCCGCGTGATTTGACGGCGGCGTCGGACGCTTTTTCCACCGCATATTGGCGCGCCAGCGGATCGTCGGCGATGGCCAGATCGACTGCTTCCAGCCGCTTGATCTCGTCGCGCAGGCGGGCGGCTTCTTCGAATTCCAGGTTCTCGGCGGCCTTGCGCATGTCGGTGCGCAGCCCGTCCAGAACCGCTTCGAGATTGGCGCCGTGCAGAGGTTTGTCGATCTTGGCGGTGACACGGTTCATGTCGGTGTCGCCCTGATAGAGACCCGCCAGCACATCCTCGACATTCTTTTTCACTGTCTCCGGCGTGATCCCGTGTTCCTGGTTATAGGCGATCTGCTTGGCGCGGCGGCGGTCGGTTTCACCCAGCGCGCGTTCCATGCTGCCGGTGATACGGTCGGCATACATGATGACGCGGCCCTCGGCGTTGCGCGCCGCCCGCCCGATGGTCTGGATCAGCGAAGTTTCGCTGCGCAGGAACCCCTCCTTGTCCGCGTCCAGAATCGCGACCAGCCCGCATTCCGGGATGTCCAGCCCCTCGCGCAGCAGGTTGATGCCGACCAGCACGTCGAAGGCCCCCAGCCGCAGGTCGCGCAGAATCTCGATGCGTTCCAGCGTGTCGATGTCGGAATGCATGTAGCGCACCTTGATGCCCTGTTCGTGCATGTATTCGGTCAGATCCTCGGCCATGCGTTTGGTCAGGGTGGTGACCAGGGTGCGAAAACCGCCTGCGGTGACGCGGCGCACCTCGTCCAGCAGATCGTCGACCTGCATATCCACGGGGCGGATCTCGACCTGCGGGTCCAGCAGACCGGTGGGCCGGATCACCTGTTCGGTAAAGACACCGCCGGCCTGTTCCAGTTCCCAGGCCGCGGGGGTGGCCGACACGAACACCGATTGCGGGCGCATGGCGTCCCATTCCTCGAATTTCAGGGGGCGGTTGTCCATGCAGCTGGGCAGGCGGAACCCGTGTTCGGCCAGGGTGAACTTGCGCCGGTGGTCGCCTTTGTACATGCCGCCGATCTGCGGCACGCTGACATGGGATTCATCGGCAAAGACGATGGCGTTGTCGGGGATGAATTCGAACAGGGTCGGCGGCGGTTCGCCCGGTGCCCGCCCGGTCAGATAGCGCGAATAGTTCTCGATACCGTTACAGAACCCCTGCGCCTCGAGCATTTCCAGATCGAAATTGGTGCGCTGTTCCAGCCGCTGCGCCTCAAGCAGCTTGCCCTCGGCAACCAGATGATCGAGGCGGGTGCGCAACTCGGCCTTGATGTTGATGATCGCCTGATTCAGCGTCGGTTTCGGCGTCACGTAGTGGCTGTTGGCATAGACCCGGATCTGTTCGAACGTGTCGGTCTTTTCCCCCGTCAACGGGTCGAACTCGGTGATGCTCTCCAGTTCTTCGCCGAAAAAGGACAGCCGCCAGGCGCGGTCTTCGAGGTGGGCGGGAAAGATTTCAAGGGAATCGCCGCGCACCCGGAAACTGCCGCGCTGGAACGCCTGATCGTTGCGGCGGTATTGCTGTTCCACCAGCCCGGCCATGACCTGGCGCTGGTCGTATTCCTTGCCGACCTTCAGATCCTTGGTCATGGCGCCATAGGTTTCCACCGAGCCGATGCCATAGATGCAGCTGACCGAAGCGACGATGATCACATCGTCGCGTTCCAGCAGCGCCCGCGTGGCCGAATGGCGCATGCGGTCGATCTGTTCGTTGATCTGGCTTTCCTTCTCGATATAGGTGTCGCTGCGCGGCACATAGGCCTCGGGCTGGTAATAGTCGTAGAAGCTGACGAAATACTCGACGGCGTTGTCCGGAAAGAACCCCTTGAACTCGCCATAGAGCTGTGCGGCCAGCGTCTTGTTGGGGGCCAGAATGATCGCCGGGCGCTGGGTTTGCTCGATCACCTTGGCCATGGTGAATGTCTTGCCGGTGCCCGTGGCCCCCAGCAGCACCTGGTTGCGCTCGCCCTGGTCGATCGCCTGTGCCAGTTCGGCGATCGCGGTGGGCTGATCGCCCGCCGGCTCGAACGCGGTGGTCATGACCAGCCGCCGGCCGCCCTCCAGTTTGTCGCGGGCAGGCTTGGCCGGAGTGTTCAGCATCGGCATCGAACTGTCTGTATGAACGTGGGGCATGGGCGACTCCGCAATCGGTTGACCCACACTTGTTCTCTTTTTGATCCGGTTCAAGCCCAATCCGAGGCCAGGCCCTGTGCCATGTGCCCCGGCGAGGCCGGGCGCGGCAAAACGGGCCTTGCCCCAAAGGCGCAGATCCCGGATAAACGTCTGGACGATCAAAGGAGACACCGATGCGCGCAAGGATCTACAGACCCGCCCGGAATGCCATGACTTCGGGTATGGCAAAGACCCGGAACTGGGTTCTCGACTTTGCACCGGCCACCGCCCGGGATGTCGATCCGCTGATGGGCTGGACTTCGTCCAGCGACATGCAAAGCCAGGTCAGGCTGCGTTTCGCCAGCAAGGAGGCGGCGTTGGAATATGCCGAGGACAACGGCATCGACGCGGTTGTCCTTGAGCCCAAGCAGCGCAAGCCCAATGTCCGTCAGGGCGGGTATGGCGAGAATTTCGCCACCAATCGCCGCGGGGTCTGGACCCACTGACGACCATGCGCGTCGTGGCCGTGGATGCCGACGACGCACATGTGCAGGCCCTGCTTGACCGGCATTGGCAGCTGATGCGCCAGACCTCTCCACCCGACAGCTGCCACGTGATGGATGCGCGCGCGCTGGTACAGGCCGATGCCCATTTGCTGGCAGTGTTTGACGGAGATCGGGCATTGGGGGTCGGGGCGATCACGGCCATATCCGACACTGAGGCCGAGCTGAAATCCATGCACACACTGGCCGCGGCGCGGGGCCGGGGCGTCGGCCGGACCATCCTGCGGGCGCTGCTGGATCAAGCCCGTGCCGCCGGCTACAGAACGGTCAGTCTGGAAACCGGTGCCGGTCCGCAGTTTCGCGCGGCGCGGCGGCTATATGCGCAGGAAGGGTTCGAACCCTGCCCGCCCTTTGGCGACTATCGGGCGGATCCGTTCAGTGTGTACATGACCCGCGATATCTGAACCATTGCCATTGTCCGGGTGTCGCTGCCCGGACACCAAAGCAGCGGCAACGATCCTGCGTTGACAATTCCGTGCCCCAAAGCCAGTGCGCGGCGGCAGCGTTTTTCGGACCGGATTCCAGTCCGAAAATGCTGGGTCACGACACCAAGGCCGGCGCGGGATGGTTTAGCGCCCTTGCCGCATGGCCCGGTATCTCAACTGGAAATGCGCGAGTGCCGGATGTATGGCAGCCCGGAGTGAACACGCTGAAGCCGGTGTCGGTGGAGGCCAAATCGGCAGTAGACACCGCGCGCCCTGAGCCTGATTCCTCGATATCAGATCGGACATCGGGTATTCTGCATGACCTGATCTATTCGTTCCCAAACGTAACCACTGAACCGGATTGAGATACGATGCCGCGGTCCCGTCTGATTTCTGCACTGATACTCACCGTCCCATGTGTGTGGCTGTCCTCAATCGTTGCGGAACTGGAGGCATCGCCAGGGACCGTCACATACGATTCCCGTGCCTACAAAAAGATGATGAACGGCCCTGTGGAACATCAGCCCACTGCGTATCACTGGCAGCAGGGGGTCTGGTTCGCGTTCCCGGCAGGGTACCGCAATCCGCATCTTGGAGAGGCCGTACCGGAGATCATCACCGATCGCGAGCGAATGGAAAAAGAGCTAAAGCTTGCGCCGGAACGGACAGGTATTGCGCGGGATGGCCGCTAGGACAGAAGGCTGGTTGGCGATACAGAATCTGTGGGTGGCTTCGCGTTCAAGCTCAATAGCCTGTCCCCGGTGGGGCGCAACCTGCGCTTTGATGCGGACATCACAGGCGATCCCGAGAGCCTGACGATGAGGATGTCGTCAAGTTCCGGCTTGTCCGGGCCGGCGGAAGTGCTCCGCCGGCACCGCCCGATGTCACGAGACGGGTTGATCGGTATCTCAGTGGTCGCGGCACGCCGCCGCCCCTGCACCGGGGTCATCTCACCCGGATGTCACCCAACGGATTGCGTCCGATGGGTCACGAGCCTCTGTCAGCGAAACACTCTGGCGTCGATTACAAACTCTATGAACAGGATGGGAACCTGACGGCCATTCTGCGCTGCAATGTGATGAACGAAACCACGAACAGGCGCAACGTTCAGCCGGTTTGCGACGGTCAGGTGCTCGATTCGGAGAGCGGCATCATCCTGTATCTCGTCTTTCCCGAACACATCATCTGGTCCGAACGCAGCTGGCTGACC
Organism: Sedimentitalea sediminis; assembly: GCF_042687825.1. Classification (NCBI taxonomy): domain Bacteria; kingdom Pseudomonadati; phylum Pseudomonadota; class Alphaproteobacteria; order Rhodobacterales; family Paracoccaceae; genus Sedimentitalea; species Sedimentitalea sediminis. The sequence goes on from NZ_JBHUQE010000047.1 coordinate 4,394, forward strand.
CCGGTAACCGGTGCGCTCTCCCTCCTCGAATCCCGGCGTCTTTTTACCTTTCCCCCGAAATCCGGGCCATTGTGAAAGGGAATTTTCCACTTTTGAATGGACGAAGGAGGAAGACCCATGAAGCGGAAGCGTTTTACAGAAGAACAGACCATTGGTGTCTTGAAGGAGAGCGATACAAGGTAACAAATACGCCGTGAGTGAGTAGTTCAGATCCGCGCGTGGCGTGCTGAAAAACGTGGCGGATCGGAACTGGTCCGAACCACCTCACAGTGCGTTGGGCCGTGGCAGCGCCAAAGGTGTGCTGAGGGCAGGCAGGACCTGATCGACATGGGGGGGGCCGCGCGGCGAAATTCTCGAAGATGGCCAAGTGCTTTTACTTGGCGACGGACATGATCATCGATGGTAAAGATTGCACCAAGCAAAACAAACGTTTAAACGTCGCGCGGGGATGCTCCCTTAGCTCAACTGGATAGAGCAGTCGACTTCTAATCGACAGGTTGAGGGTTCGAGTCCTTCAGGGAGCGCCACTGCCAGCATCTTTAATCGCGCAATCAGAATATCCATCTGACCAGAGTCATTTTGAGAAATGCTGGGCAAAGGAAATCCGCGTGAAAATATACCTGACCAAGGACGAAAAGCGCGCAATCTACGAGATCGACAAATCGGTGTTTGAAATACCCCTAGTTTCCTAGACACCTGTCTGGTTCAGTTTGGGCTGTCGGATTTCGAAGTCAACGGGCGACGGCATGCAGTTGGTGGTGTGTTTTCGCTTCGGGTTGCAGAACATCTCGATGTAGTCGAACATCCCGTCTGGCGTCGTCGCATGTCGGGTGGGGGCGTCGCCTGATCCGTTCCCGTTTCAAAAGCGGAAAGAAGCTCTCGGCAACGGCGTTGTCGTGACAGTTGCCACTTCCCGGCCACGATGGTTGGC
>NZ_JBHUQE010000048.1:0-5301 GCF_042687825.1 Sedimentitalea sediminis
CGGAACGTCCCGACGAGGCGCATTATGGACCTGTCGCGGTTCACGAACCGGCACAGTGCAGAGCAAGGGTGAGTTTGCTGCGGCGACGCCAATGGCCGCTTGACTGGATAGGCCAGGCTACAATGTAACGACAATCAACACATACTTCCCTTTCAGTCAGATTGGTCCGTCCAGCCAATGTCAACGTGTGAACCATCACAAAAGGGCTTGTTTTTCGAGGCCCCGCAGCGGCACAGAACATATTTTTCCGCAGATGCGCCCTCGGCGTGAACGCCCGATGCCAGCGGGATATTCGTGACACGATATGGCCCGTTTCGCTCTATCGTGATGCCCGGTTCCGCCCCGACAATGTGCCGGGCCTTTTCACCCGGTTCGCTGCAGGACAAGGCACCAGACGGGCACGCTTTGACCACATCCCTGATCTGATCCGGGGTTGCCTTATTCGGGGCAATCCATGGCTTGCGTCCGCTATCAAAAACCTCCTTCAAACGCTTTCCACATTCGCCTGCATGAGAGCACAGCAGATGGTTGTAGTGCACGTTGATCTGATCGCCTTCGTAAACCTTCGCTCCATCGGGGGTGCGATCCGGCGATGGGGCTGTCGAAAAGCCGATATCGTTGTGCGAGCCGTCACAATAGGGTTTTTTCATCGACTGCCCGCATCGACACAACGCCATGACTGGCTGAGTTTCGATATCCGCTCCCGCAGGATCAGTGAGCCGGGGAATGGCTTTGGCCACCAGAGGCCCGGCAGGACGTTCCTCGATCACAGGTTGATGCGAACCCGCTGTTGGCACGTTCGCACTGCCAATCCTGCCTGTCATGGTCAAACCATCACGAATATTCAAACCCATCATGGAGAGGTTTGCAGCACCCGCAACCAGCTCAATCACCTGAACCACATAGAACACGGTATCGAATTCCCCGGCAGCGGCCTTGCCCGCCAGAAACCAGGCAGAGGGGAGCAGGATCAGCAACCCATTCATGGCGATGATCGGCATGCGCTTTTTCTTGGCGACCGCCTTGGCATCTGTCCGGTGCTTGCCCATGACGGTGCCCGATCCGCCAGCGATGGCCATTGCAGGGATCAGGATGAACATACCTTTCAGGATCAGGGCTTTGACCGTGGCAATCGTTTCATGGCTGGTAAACAACTCACTGATTGCTGTGGAGGTCCAGAAGAGGAGGATCATCAAAAAGCCGATGCCGCCTGAAATTGCGTGAATGCGTGTTTCCATTGGTGGTTCCTCCAGTTCCGGGCTGTCGCAATGTGGGTGTTCAAGCCGTGCAACAGTTTGGGACGGCAATCTTTTCGAACAGATGCGGTGCCGTTATGGCGCTTGAGGGATAATGGCTGAGCGCTTTTTCAAACTCTGGATTTGAGAAAGCTGTGCGGAAGTCGGTGACGGAATCCCAGATAGCGTAGTTCAGGTACATGCTGCTTTCGCCAACGGCCTTATGCAGTTGCGTACTGATGTATCCCGGTTGCTTCTTCATCCAGAGGGCATCCTCTTTCCAGGCCTCAATCAGGGCGTCTTGATCAGCGGCATCAACAGTGAACAAATTGATCAGAACCACGGGGCCGGCGTCGACGCCCAGTTGCTGTTCAATCGGGTATTCGGGGTCGAGGGGTTTGAAGTTGACCATTCGGGGCGCTCCCTAAATTGGTTATATGTTGTCAATTGTGAGATCATTGATCATATTGACAATGCGTTGTCAACTGAATATGAGATCAACATGACAGAAGAAAAATGGACGGAGGCCGGAGAAGCGGTGACAGCGCTGATACTGGACGTGTTCCGATTGAATGGTCGGTTACTGCTTGCCGGTGATCGGCTGGTCGCTGAGCTTGGCTTGACCAGTGCGAGATGGCAGATTCTCGGAGCCATCGCCTATGCAGAACGGCCAGAGTCAGTGGCTTGGCACGCACGCACGATGGGGGTTCATCGGCAGGGCGTTCAGCGCATTGTGAATGAGCTGAAAAAGGATGGAATTGTCGAGTTTCAACCGAATCCGCACCACAAACGCGCGCATCTTGTTGTTCTGACCAAAAAGGGCCAAAGCCTGTTTCAGGCCGCGCTGGCCCTGCAAATCCCATGGATAAATGCGCTCTCTGACGGGCTGTCGTCAAACGACATTGAAACCACGCAAAAAGTTGTCACTCACCTCAAGACACGCCTCGAAGAGGCGGCAGCGCTCCAGGAATAGTGATCAACCGAAGCTGACCTTCATGCAGCCCGCGGCATTTGTCATTTTGGGCTCCGAGCCCGGTTTCGCCGCCTGTGCCAAAGACCTTGCTGCACGAGCGTTGGGCGGCAGAGCGCCCCATTTTCACAATTTGCCGCCGAACATCCAATGTCTGCATTCAAGCCCGAGCGAAATAGACGCTGTCTTGGAATGGTAATCCGCACTTTGCCGAAGGCGGCTTTCAGGCGATTGCTTCAGATAGTGCCGCAGGTGTCCAGAATATATTGCCTGACCGCTGCTACCGACGGAACCGATAGCCGCGCTGCTCGGCACAGCAGCGACATCTCGACCGGATCGGCCATCCACTCCGGCATCACCAGAGCAAGCGTTCCAAGTTCAACGTCTTTTTAGGCCAGCAGGGATGGCAATTGGGCAACGCCCATGCCCGACTGCGCCGCCGCTCCGGCAAGCTCCATGGTGTTGACGCGCAGCCCGACCTTTGGCGATATGGTCTGCTGTTGTCCCTGACGATTTCGAAATGACCATGCAGGAGGTTCCTGGCGTCGCAGGATACACGCCACTTTCGCGATATCTCCGGGCTGCTCAATGGTCCCAACCCCGGCCAGAAATCCGGGGCTGGCATAAAGCGCGCATTGTGTTGCCGGCAAGGCCGCTGCAATGTTGCGCCCCTTAGAAGGCGGGCCGATGCGAAATGCGAGGTTGATATCGTCTGCCGCAAAATCCGATCTTGAATCGTCGGCATGCAGTTCCAGTTCTATGTCCGGATAATGGGTGCATAACGCAGGCATCATAGGGACGAATACCGCACCAAGCAGGCTGTTTGGCCCGGAGATTGACACCCGACCGGCCACCGTATCACCTTTTAGCAGCCCAAGGTTTGCTTCAGCTTTCAGGGCAGCATCTACAGGGCCGATACAGGTTTCAAATATCCGCCGACCGGCAGCGGTTGGCGTTACTGCCCGCCCCGAGCGGTCAAGCAGGATCAGGCCCAGTTCCGCCTCGAAAAGTGCGAGTTTCTGGCTGATCGCAGATTTGGTGGTTTTCAGTTCGACCGCCGCCGCGCTCATTGATCCGGCGCGCACGGTTGCCACAAGCGCCTTTGCGCAGGAAAGGCCGATCATGCTGCAAGACATCATTTTTCACCCCGCCGATACCCGCGATTTCAAGGACTTTGGGTTCATGCAGGCGCATCTTTCGTTCAAGCCACATCTGCCAGAGGGCCGCAAACGCTTTGGCCCGCTGATCACAATCGACGATGGAACGCAGGCTCCGGGGTCACAAGGGTTCGGCCTGCATCCCCACAGAGACGTCGAGGTGATCACGTTTCTGGTGAGTGGCGAGGTTAAACACATCGACCCAAACGTTCCCGCCCATTCCGGCACGGCTGCCGCCAAGGGCGTTCAGGTGATCACGGCGGGCAGGGGTATCGTTCATAACGAAGTGAACAATTCGCCAACCGCACCGATGCGGGCGCTTAAGATATGGCTGGCACCTCGGGCCACGGGGCTGGCCCCACATTACTCGAAAATGGCGCTGGATGCTGCGGACTACACCAATCGCCTGCGCCCGATCCTGTCACCCCAGGGCGATGAAGGAACTCTTGTCGCGCAACAGGACGTGCGCCTTTGCTATGGGCAATTCAACCGCAATGACACTCTTGCCTATCCGGCCACCGGTCCGGTGCGCGGCCTGTATCTGTTCATGGTCGAAGGGACCGGCACGGCGGCGGGCCACGCGCTGGCAAAGGGCGACGGGCTTGGCCTTACAAACGCTGGCGAACTTGCGATCCATACAGAACCCGACGCCGAATTCCTGATCTTCGACCTTCCCGAAACCTCAATCCACTAACCTTATTTAGGAAAACCCATGACCAATCAGACACCTACCCCCGACAATGCCGCAATTGTCCTGATCGACCATCAGACCGGCACAATGAACTGGGCAAAATCCGTTGATCGCACCCTGATCGAGGCCAACACTCGCGCGCTGGCCCGTGTGGCCGTAGCCCTTGGAATGCCGCTGGTGCTGACGTCCAGCATGGAAGAACATATGCAAGGGCCATTGTTTCCCGCGCTGGAAGACATCGCGCCCGAGGCCTTTGCCGCGCGCGTCAAACGCGCCGGCGTGGTAAACTGCTGGGACGACAGCGCCTTTGCCGATGCCTGCCGCAACACCGGACGCAAACATCTGATCATGGCCGGGATCACCACCGACGTGTGCCTTGCCCCGCCCGCAATCAGCGCGTCAACCGAAGGGTTCGATGTCACAGGTGTGGTCGATGCCTCCGGTTCTCCCACCGCATTGACCGACGAAATGGCCTTCCGCAAGATGGAACGCGGCGGCGTCGAACTGACCACAACCAGCGCACTTCTGGCGGAACTTGCCGTCAACTGGGTCAGTGAACCGGGGCAGAAGATCATGCAGATTCTCGGCGAAGAAATCCTGAGCCTCGGTTGATCTGACTGACGCAGATCCACCACAACAGGCGACCGCTTTGAAAAAGCGGGGCGGTGGTCATATTGGGTGCATTTCTGGCATGAAGAAACATCGCAGGCAGTCGAATTCGGACGTTAGTCATTATGCAGCGAAATCAGTCTTCGTCCCGCGACCTATAAATCCGACGTCTGACCCTCGCTGCGATCCGCATGAATGGCCGGTCCTTCCGCTGCACAGCGGTACCAAGTTTCTCGCTCATCCGCCGCGTCATCGGCGGCGAACTTCGAACCCTTCATCCAATTGAAGATCCGGTTGGCGTTCACATCCTAGCGCCACGCAACCTGGGCAACCGAAACGCCGGGCATCCGAGCCTGCGCTCAGATCATGCGCTTCTCGTCATCCCTCCACTTCCTGCGCCTGCGCCGCTTCGCCATCCCGGCCCCGTAAGTGTCCACTTAGCTAAGTGGACACTATCCGACATTAGCGGCGCTCTATCAGCGCGGTCAGACCGGACGTAAGCGTCCGGTCTGACCGCTATTTCCAGGGGAGCAGGTCGTTGACGCGGGTGATCTTGTAGTCCGGGATGCCGGCGATGGTATCGGCGAGCCAGGTTTGGGGATCGACACTGTTGAGCTTGGCAGTCTCGATCAAGGTGTA
>NZ_JBHUQE010000049.1:0-4622 GCF_042687825.1 Sedimentitalea sediminis
TTGGCCCATGAGCCCAGATTGACTGGTGCTGCCGTGGAATGGAATGGCGTCTTCTGGCCTGGCGTATGTGTGACAGTATGACATTAAGCCGTTTTATCGGCGCTCAATTTCAAGGGGAGGTCAGTTCCCCCCCCCCCGCCGCCTCAAACGCTTTCTTCGCCGCTGTGATCGCATTCATGCTGGCAGGAACGCCTGCATAGACGGAAACCTGAAGCACAATCTCGACGATCTCTTCGCGCGTCACGCCGGTGTTCATCGCTGCGCGCATGTGGAAATCCAGCTGTCCCGGCGCGGTGCCCATGGCAGACAGCATTGCTACGGTGANCTTTCTTCGCCGCTGTGATCGCATTCATGCTGGCAGGAACGCCTGCATAGACGGAAACCTGAAGCACAATCTCGACGATCTCTTCGCGCGTCACGCCGGTGTTCATCGCTGCGCGCATGTGGAAATCCAGCTGTCCCGGCGCGGTGCCCATGGCAGACAGCATTGCTACGGTGAGCATTTCGCGGGTGCGCAAGTCGATCCCGTTGCGACAAACGATATCCGTAAAGGAATAGCCAAGGATGAGTTCGGCCGCATCCGGTGATAGGGCATCCAGGTTGGCGCGCAGCTTTGGGGCGGCACCTTCCTCCAGTTGGTCCAGCAGGGCCATCGCCTGTGACAGAGGATCGGCATTCCGGCTCATGCGTTCACCCCCTTCATGCCTTCTGCCGTGTAGCGCGCACCCGAGACAGGCAGTGCGGCCAGCCCGTCATCGATCTCGGTGAGATCTTCGCCACTCAAGGTGACCCCCACCGCACCGGCATTGTCGCGGAGGTAGGCAAGTCTTTTGGTGCCGGGAATGGGCACGATGTCATCACCCTTCGCCAGCAACCATGCGAGCGACAACTGTGCGGACGTGCAGCCTTTGCGGGAGGCGATCCTGCTCACGAGGTCTGCGATGCGTTTGTTGGTCGTGACGGCATCGGGTTGGAACCGTGGCAATGCGGCGCGAAAGTCACCGTCTTCGAACGCGGCCCCATCCTGAAATCGCCCGGTTAAAAAGCCGCGCCCCAGCGGAGAATAGGGCACAAAACCGATCCCCAGCTCTCGGCATGTGGGCAGCACGTCCTCTTCGGCGCCGCGCGACCAAAGCGAGTATTCCGTCTGCACCGCCGTGACCGGATGCACCGCGTGGGCACGACGCAGGGTTTCGGCACTGACCTCACAAAGGCCAATCCGGTCGATCTTGCCTTCCTCGACCAGCCGCGAGAGACCGCCCATCGTGTCTTCGATATCCTGATCCCGGTTGATCCGATGAACATAGTAGAGGTCGATCCGGTCGACCCCGAGTCGCTTCAACGATCCCTCACAGGCTTGGCGTGCGTAGCCCGGGCTGTTGTCGAGACTACGGCGGTATTCGCCAGGATTTCGAACAATGCCAAACTTGGTCGCGATCTTTGGACGCGCATCTGTTTGCGCAAGAAACGCGCCGACCAGCTCTTCATTGTGGTGTGGTCCGTACATGTCGGCCGTATCGAAAAAGTTGACCCCAAGCGCAATGGCCTCGTGCAAAACCTGCATCGACACTGCGTCGTCGCGCGGGCCGTAGAACTCACTCATCCCCATGCAACCGAGGCCGATGGCCGAAACGTCGAAACCCTGTCCGAAAGTGCGATACTGCATGTCGTTCTCCTTGCCTTGTCTGTTGATCTCAGACATGGCATTTCCATTTTGCAGGAAACACCCGTGAAAATGGTAAGGAGGTTTTCAAAATCGGAAAACATCTGGCAGATAACCTTGTCTGGGATGATATCCGGGCCTTTCTGGCGGTCGCCCGTGCAGGCACGCTTAGCGGTGCGGTCGGGCAGATGGGGGTCGGTATCGCCACAGTCTCGCGCCGGATCGAGCGGCTGGAGGCAACGATTGGTCAGCCGCTGTTTGCGCGTCATCAGTCCGGCTATCGTTTGACAGAGGATGGCGCGGCCCTGGTTGAGCGGGCGGAAGAGATGGAGGCGGCCGCTCTGGTCCTGACCTCCGGTCTACCGGAGAAAGCAGCAGTTTCCGGCACCGTTCGTCTTGCCACTGCGGAGAATCTGGCGACAGGTCTGATCCTGCCAAACCTTGTGCGACTTAAGGCGTCCTACCCGGACCTGTCGCTGGAAATCGTGACCGACATCGCCACGGTGAACCTGCACCGGCGCGATGCGGATATCGCGCTGAGGATGGTCAAACCCGACCGGGGCAATTTCTCGATTCAAAGGCTGGGCACACTCGGTTTCGGCCTTTACGGCTCGCCCGAATACGTGTCGGCCCGGCATCTGGACCCCGATGCAAATGCATTTGACGCCGCAGATTTCATCGGGTGGTCCGAAGCGCACGCGCATCTTCCAGCGGCCCAATGGATCGAGCGAATGTTGAAGGCGCGCGCACCTGCACTCACAACGACCTCGCTGGCCACGCAGCTGACCGCATGTGCGAGCGGCCTTGGATTGGCCGTCCTTCCGCACTTCCTGGCGCGCCGTGGCGAACTGATCTGCCTCGATGCAGACCTTGGCATTGATCAACCGATCTGGCTCGTAAGCCACACCGACCTTGCCCAATCCCGGCGGGTCCGTGTAGTGGCGGATTTTCTGCGCGATGTTGTCAATGCACACCGCACCGATCTGAGTGGATAGTTGCGACAGGTAGCTGGCTCAAACTCGGCGAATAAAATCTGCCAAGAGCCGACGTATGCCTCACCCCGCAGGGAATTCACGCTCTGCCCGCGTTGCCTTCATCGATTGATTGCACATGAGACCTAACCGCGCGCGTTCTGCGCGGCGCAATTGGGGCCAAAACAGTGCTGTTGGCCGGCCTGCGTAAGCCTTTTCTTATTCGTGCCTGTCTGGAGGCAGGATCACCAAGTACCGCTTTCGGTACGCGCCGGTTGATGAGGGTGCCGCCCTTTTTTTGTCGTCGGTAATCCCGACCAGACGCCGCGCGCGGCACCCTCGGTTGGCGAAGGCGGCGTTTCCACCGTCATGCGCCAAAGCTTGGTCGCGAGCGTGCGGGCGACGGCCACAATGGCCTTCTGCCCGATCCCGTGCTTCGCGAAATGATGATTGTAGATGGCCTTGGCCTCTGCATCGCGCCAGGTCCACTGCCAGGCGGATTCGACAAGAATACCTCTCAAGCGTTTCTGGCCGACAGGGCGCAGCTTCGCGCGTGCCTTGCTGTTGCCGCTTTGGCTGACCACAGGTACGAGGCCAAGGTATGATGTGACTTCTTCCGCCCGGTTGAACCGTTCCGGGTGCATCCACATCGTTGCAGTCCTGATCTCAGCACGCAGCAGCTTGTCCTCAGAACGCAGGAAGAGATACTCGCGGACCATTGGAGCCAGCGCCATACGGTGTCTCGGTGGGATCGGCAGTGCTGCCAGATCGTCGGACGCAGCCTTTGACCATTTTTGAATGCTGGCCGGTTCCTGAATACCGGAGGCCAGAAGGAAACCCTTGATCGTCTGTTTGATCTTGCCCCGGCTTTCTGCAATCCGTTTCCCCCGCCGCACGCGCGCGCGATAGCTTTCCTGCTCGACCGTGGGGATGGCAATCGGGCGCAGTAGACCACGCGCGAAATCGGTCGCGAGCTTCACGGCGTCGATGCGGTCGGGCTTGGCCGCAGCCGCATAGCCGCGTGGACTGCGAGAGGCGGCAATCACGGAAACCGCAAAACCGGCCCGCTCTAACGCACGCGACAATGCGAATCCGGTTGGACCTGACTCGTACACGACATGAGCGATCTGGCATCCAAGCCCGGCCAATTGCTCGGCCAGGGCTTCCTCGCCAGATGGACAGGTGTAAGTCTCAACGATCCCATCTTCAGGATCGAACAACGCTACCGAATAGGTCTTCTTGTGAACGTCCAAGTCAACGTAGATGAGGCGGCCTTGAACGGCGGCGACAAACCGCGAAATGCGTTTTGCTTTCCTTACCATGCTGGAAACTCCATTCAAATGGCATGTCCCGGCATCGCAGCAGTTAGCCAAGCCACCGTCCAGCATGGTGTTTTTGTCCGTTCTGAGGGCGGGCGGGCCGGTTTTGTCCGGTCGATCACGCGTGGTTTGCACCGGGCAGGACTGGACAAGAACAGGGCGCTTTGCTATACGGCCACTTCCTGCAACTCCATGCAACTCAACTTAGAAAGGTGGTGAAAACCACATGCAGGTCAGTGTTCGCGACAACAATGTCGATCAGGCGCTTCGTGCCCTGAAGAAAAAGCTGCAGCGCGAAGGCGTGTTCCGCGAAATGAAGCTCAAGCAGCATTTCGAGAAACCGTCCGAGAAAAAAGCGCGTGAAAAGGCCGAAGCGATTCGGCGTGCCCGCAAGTTGGCCCGGAAAAAGGCCCAACGCGAAGGGCTGCTGTAAACGGCGCTCTCAGCTTTGAGAAACACGAAAACGACGACCCCCGTAGCCCGGCTTCGGGGGTTTGTCTTTTCCTGCTCTGGTTTGCGGCTGGGGGGTTCTGTCGGTGCTTTTCTGGGCGTGAACAGAGAAAAACCCGCAAGCCGACAGCTTGCGGGTCTCGGTGATCGATGACCGGTTGCCGGGGGCTTGCCCCGGTCCCCTTATCAGAGTTTTTCGGTCAGTTCTGGGACGGCGGT
>NZ_JBHUQE010000005.1:0-141807 GCF_042687825.1 Sedimentitalea sediminis
AACCGATTTGTGCAACAAGGCCAATCATTCCACTACCCAATGTCTCTCGAAAGTGCGCACTCAATCATGAAATATAAGGGTCGTGCGACACGATCGAACAAACTATTTGAACCGAGGTCTGGTAGGAAAGCAGGTGGTGTTCGCACATATCTCGCCAAGGATCAGGGGGCCGCGACCGTCCCTGGAACGAGGCCGTCAGGTAAAAGGTCCGGGGGACCTTTTGCGGTCGGAGCGATCGAAGATCAGGGGGCACGCAGTGCGCCCGCGTCGTGCCAAAGGCACGCAGTGTGCCCGCGTCGTGCCAAAGGCACGCCTGCGGAGCGAAGAAGACGGTCGGACGCGGCCCGGGCTGGCAGCCCGCGCCAAATTCTCCCTCTGTGGGACATCTACTATACGCGACTTCATCGCAGCAGATCAGCCCGAGTCGTGCCTCTGCTGTGCTCTGCGCGTTTGGGGCAGTATAAGTCCACCGCCCCTACCGGGACGCGGCTCACCCCGCTTCAACCACACAACGGAGCGGCAGGACGACGCGGGATATCCAAGGATGGGATTCATCTGTGCGCGACGGCGTGAACTCTGCCTATCCGCCGCCCTTGGGCATTGCCCGCCTGTTAAAAAACGGAGTCAAACCGGTTATCCCGCCCTCACGGCTCTGACAGCCGCATACGGACCTCGCCCTGGCGCATCGCGCCGAAGATCAAAAAGCCATCGTCCTCGATCTGCGGATGTTCGCTGACCCAGTCGCGAAAGCGGTCGTTGGTGACCACGCGGGCCTGCAGATGCGTGGCGGCTGCCAGCAGCAGCGGGTCGGCGGGCGTTCCTTTTGGCGCGACAAAGACCTGACGCGCGGAAATCCCCAGCGCCTTGGCCAGCGCATGCGGCCCCAGATACCGTTGGCCGATCTTGTAGCCGGCATTGGCGTCGAACCAGACCACCGGCACATATCCCTGCCGGCTCAATTCCTGCAGCACCTTGCGCACCGTTTCGATCCTGGCCTGCCCATCTTGCCAGTGCATCACATTCGACCCATCGACCACGATAAACCGCTCTTGCCGCCGCCGGCGTGCTATCAGGATCAGGATCGTGGCGGCCAGCAGGCAGACAGCGAAAAACGGAAAAAGAACCCCCGACAGCGGACCGGGAATCAGGATTGAACCGGCGAGTCCGGCAAGAGAAATCAAAAAGACGACGAAAGGAACAGGCACCGGTATTCAGAATCTTAGGCGGGGCCTTCAGGATCGCAAAACTTTGCTAAAGTTCCGTTGTGACGTGGGGAAGGGAAGGTTCCCGCTCACAGACTCGGCCCCTTCAACTGTCCCGCGCACCTGTTCCGGAAAATTGCACAGGTCGCAGCGTCCAAGCATCGTTGCCGAAAGACCGGCCCAGTTCCACCGAAAGACGGCACAATCCCGGCAGCAAAGGACCCCATTACCGGCTCCTGCAGGCTCTGCCTGTCAGGAGGCCGCCCCATGCATGTTGCGCATTGCCCCGGGCGACGGACCCGGGCAGCCCGAACGGGCCACCCGAACTGTTTCAGGAACCGGTGGGCGCGCAGACTGTGGCGCCGGCTTCGGTTGTGGCCAGTTGGTAACCCACGGCACAGCTGGCGTTGCCGGCCTTGTCAAAGGTCGGCTGCACATAGACCGGTGTCGGATCGGGCTGGGCACAGGCGGTAAGGGCCAACGCGCTTAGGCCGAGTGCGGCAATTCTGAGTTTCATGATGTGCAATCTCCTCGCTTTGAATGGGTATCCCAAACCAGTTCTGGAATATGCATTGAAGAATAGGCGGGCGGCCACGCGCTGGCAACATGGGTGGCACATTTCGACCCTGGGCGGCAGGATTTCGGTCGGGCAAGAAAAAAGGGGCGACCGGTTCTGGTCGCCCCTGTTCGCATCTTCAGGTCGTGTCGCGGCCGAAATCAGGCCTGACGCTGTTTGCGCCGGCGGGCGAATGCCCCCAGCCCGGCCAGACCGGTGACCAGCAGCAGACCCGCTGCCGGAACCGGAACCGCAGCGATGTCCAGGCGAATGACCATGTCGTCATAATCCTGGTCGCCGGCCCCGTCGCCAAAGAAGGCGTAGACCGTGGTCACGTCACCAACCGCATTACGGATGTCGGTGAAGGCCATGTGCAGATCCGGGCTGTTGGCCTGGCCGCTGTTGTTGTCGATGAAGAAGTTGCCACCGAGATTGGTCAGGAAGCGCAGATCGACAAAGTTACCGGTATTCAAGTAGGTGAAGGTGTCACCGACATTCGACGTCAGGTTGTCAAAGGTCGTACCGCCAAAGGACAGGCGTGCGCCATTGTTGGCCCCGGCCTCGGACCCCAGATAGGTCGCCGTGATCACCGTGTTCGGATCGACCGTCAGGCCGCCAAAGCCGGCGCCACCGATACCGTTGACATCCTGAAAGTCAACGATTGCATGCGGCAGCGGCGGAACGACGTTGTCGTACATGCCCGCAGGCAGTGTCGTAGAGGTCGGGTTCCCGACGATTCCAAAAGTTGCTGCGGCTGCGGATACGGTCATGCCGACGACCGCCACTGCCGAATATGTAAGGGTTTTGAAAGTGTTCACTTTTTTTTCCTCGCTAACACTGGGCGTTTTGTACTGGTTCGTTTCAAATTCCATTGAACATATATTAACTAGCAAGTTTTCGCCGACAGGGCAATTTCTTTCTGATTTGAGCCAAATTTTCGATTGCAAACGAATCACTTGGTGGCAAGAGACCGTCAAACCGACGCGAACGTGGTCAGAATGCGTGTCAGCGGCACCGTGCGGACCGTCTCTGGCCCGGACATGAAGCGCACCGAAAACCCGTGTCTGCCGCGACGGATCTCGCGTGTACTGTTGCCGTGCAGGATCGGTGTTACTCCTTGCGGAGCATCCGCCCGGGAACCTGCCATCGGCAGGCCCAGGGCGAAATGTTGCATCGGATCACCGAACCACGTGCACGGCGCAGCGGGCGTGGCGCACAACCTGCGCCGCGGTCGATCCCAGCAGCAGGTCCTGCATGCCGGGACGATGCGAGGCGATGATGATCAGGTCCGGATCGTTCTCTTCGGCCCAGTCCAGAATCGAACGCCCGGAATGTCCCTCGATCACAATGGCCTGTGCGTTCGGCAGGGCTGACGCCAAATCGTTCAGCTGACCCTGAATCGCATCGCGCGCCTCGCGCAGGTAGTCGGCGGGCATATAGGAAATCGCATAGCCCGGTATGTGCTCGACCACATGCAACAGGGTTATGTTGGCCTCTGGCGCCGCCAGCAGCTGCGCCAGCTTCAGTGGAGCCGAGGTGTCGCGGTCAGCGTCAAAGGAAATTGGAACGAGAATATTGTGATACATCGACTGTCTCCCCTTTTCTGTCGGCACCAGTCTGCGCCCGTACCGCGCAGACGGCCTTGATCCACATCATAAGATTTGCATGTGTCGCCCGTTTCAGCCAAAGGATTCTGCAACATCATACATCACCGGTTCGAACGACCGGCACAGCTCGTTTATCTTGCGATTGCGCTTGCGCATTTCGTCGCTGCGCAACATCGCCTGGAAATCCTCGCGGCGTTTCCATTGCGAATAGTTGGCGATCCGGGTCTGCGCATCGTTCACATGCAGGCTGGCCGCGATGAATCCCGGCTGCTTGCTGATGAACTTGTCATAGGCATCGGTCAGCGCATCCAGCAGATCCTGACAGGTGCCCGGCGACATTTCGAACGTCGTGATGACGGTCTGAACGTCACTGTCCTTGGTGATGGTTTGCATCGGTTCCTCCTTGGTATTGGCCCCAGCCTATCACAGCTGCTCCAGCCTTTCCTCGACTTCGCGCATCAGGGCCGCGATCTCTGCATGTGCCGGCCCCTTGGGCGCCTCCAGCGCTGCGCGCCCCTGTCCCAGCGTTTCGGCATAGACGACCCGGTTGGTCATTGCCGTCTCGGCCGTGTCCGCGTCCAGTTCGGCGGCCTTTTCGGCGACATCGGCGGACAGTCTGGTCCCGGCACGCGCCCGGGTCATCACCATCAGCGCCGCCTTGTTCTCGCGGATCGCCAGGTCGAGCACCGCTTCGACGGCCCACAGGTCCAGATGCGAGGTCGCCACCGGGATCAGCACCAGATCGGCGGCGCGCAGGGCCGGACGCAGGTCGCTGTCGGCCTTTGGCGGCGTGTCGATGATCACGATGTCATGGTTATCGGCCAGTTTGCGGCATTCGTAACTGACCCCCCAGGCCGAGGCCGTGGAGAACTCGACCCCCGGTTCCTCGCCGGTTTCAAGACGGGTCATGAACCAACGTCCGGCGCTGCCCTGCGGGTCGGTATCCATCAGGGCCACCGACCGCCCGGCACGGGCAAAGCCCACGGCCAGATTCACCGCCAGCGTGGTCTTGCCGGCCCCGCCCTTTTGTTGCGCGATCGTGATGATATGTCCCATGGCACCTCCCGCTGTGCTGCGCCGCAGCTTACGCGGTTGCCGATGAGGCGCAATGGCCAATCAGACGCATCCCGGCACGGCGGTAATACTCGGTTAACCAAGCTTTCGGATGCTGAGCGCCGGAGGGAGCGCAATGCGCTGCATCGTCATTGCCCTGTTGTTCTGCGCGGTCTGCGCGCCACCGGCCCTGGCCGGCGCCTGGTTGCGCGAGCAGAAAACCGCGTTCACCGCTCTGGGCGCGACGGTACGGGGCCACGATCAGGGCATCGATTACGAGACCCGGTTCTATCTGGAATATGGCCTTCGTCCACGGGTTACCCTGGGGCTGGATTTCAACGAGATCCCCGGCAAGGCGGGGCATGCGCTGGTGTTTGCCCGCCTGCCCCTGGGCCGGCCCGACCGGCGCACCCGCCTGGCCCTGGAACTGGGCCTCGGCGGGCACCACTGGCAACGGGACTGGGCCGCCATGTACAAGATCGCGCTGGCCGCCGGACGGGGGTTTGAAAGCCGTTTGGGCAATGGCTGGATGGGGGTCGAAACGGCGGTTGAACGGCGCACCGGCCTGTCCGACCCGGCCTTCAAGCTGGATACGGTGGTCGGCCTGTCCTCGGGGTTCCGGTTCCGGCCTCTGATCAAACTGGAAACCGCCTATATGCGCGGCCAGCCGTTTAGCTGGGCGCTGAAACCCGGGGTCATGTTCGATCTGGCCGGCAGCACATGGGTGGTCGGTTTGGAACGGCGATCGGCGGCACAGGACACGCTGGGCGTGACCTTTGGACTGTGGCGGAATTTCTGAACCGGACCTGGCGGGCTTGACCCGCGCCCGGACCGGTCTAGTCTGGCCCGATGCCCAGCCCGATCCGCCCCACCGACGACGCCGCACGCGCCCTGGCCCGCGATCTGATGGCGCAGGCCAGGATTGCCGCGCTGGGTGTTTTGACCCAACCGGGCACGCCCATGGTCACACGCATCGCCTTTGGCCTGTCGCCGGCCGGACAACCCCTGAGCCTGGTGTCGGATCTGGCCGCCCATACCGGCGCCCTGCGCGCCAACCCGGCCTGTTCGCTGCTGGTTGGCGAGGCCGGTGGGCGTGGCGATCCGCTGAACCAGCCGCGCCTGACCCTGCAGGCCCGGGCAAAGTTCCTGCCACGGGACGATCCGCGCCATGACGGCATCGCCGCGCATTACCTGCGGGACCATCCCAAGGCCAAGCTGTATATCAGCTTTGCCGATTTCGCCTTTGTCCGGTTCCGGATCACCGATGCGCATCTGAACGGCGGTTTCGGCAAGGCCTTTGTGCTGACACCGACAGATCTGGGCCTGACCACGGCCTGAATCCGCAGGCGCGCGGTCGGGCCGGCGCCCGGCAACCCGAACAGGGCCGGACGGGCAAAGCGCAGGTGCAACGGCGGCGCGGGTTCGCCTCAGACCAGTTCGCCGGCCAGCGCGCGGTCGATCAGTTCCACGGTCTCGTCGATTCCATAAAGCGCGATAAAGCCACCAAAACGCGGACCCTGGCTGGCGCCCAGCAGCACCTCGTACAGCGCGGTGAACCAGCCGCGCATCGGATCGAAACGCTCGCGCCCCACGGCATAGACCACCGATTGCAGCGCCTCGTCCTCGATACGTCCATCATAGACGGCCAGTTGCGCGCGCAACTCCTGCAGCGCCTCGCGTTCGGCCTCGGTCGGGGCGCGATAGCTGCGGGTCGGTTTCACGAAATCGTTGAAATAGCGCAGCGCGAACCCGGCCGCCTTGTCCAGGTCGGGGTGGCTTTCCGGGGTTGCGTCGGGCGCATAGCGGCGGATGAACCCCCACAGTTGTTCCTTGTCCTCGGCACCGGACACCGAGGCCAGGTTCAGCAGCATCGCAAAGGGCACGATCAGGGTGGATTCGGGTACGTCACCGCCGTGAATATGCCAGACCGGATTGTTCAGCCGTGCCTTGAGATCCTGCCCCTGATAGGCCCGCAACTGCTGGTGATACTCGTCGACCGCCTTGGGAATCACGTCGAAATACATGCGCTTGGCCGTTTTCGGCTTTTGGTACATGAAATAGGCCAGACTTTCGGTGCTGGCGTAGGTCAGCCATTCGTCGATGGAAACGCCATTGCCGCTGGATTTGCTGATCTTCTGGCCGTTCTCGTCCAGGAACAGCTCATAGGTGAAATGCTCGGGCCGACGGCCGCCCAACAATTCGCAGATCCGGTCATAGATCGGTGTGTTGGTGCTGTGATCCTTGCCATACATTTCGAAATCGACATCCAGCGCCGCCCAGCGGGCGCCAAAGTCGGGCTTCCACTGCAGTTTGACGTTGCCGCCGGTCACCGGCAGCGTCATTTCCTCGCCATCGTCGGTGTCAAAGGTGATGGTGCCGTTCTCGGCATCCACATGTTTCATCGGCACATACATCACCCGGTTGGTTTCCGGGTGGATCGGCAGAAAGATCGAATAGGTCTTGCGGCGCTCCTCGCGCAGCGATTTCAGCATTACCGCCATGATCGCGTCATAGCGTTCGGCGGCGCGCAGCAGCACCTGGTCGAACTGGCCCGAGCGATAGAATTCGGTCGCCGAGATGAACTCGTATTCAAACCCGAACGTGTCCAGAAACCGGCGCAGCATCGCGTTGTTGTGATGCCCAAAGCTTTCGAACTTGCCGAACGGGTCGGGCACGCTGGTCAGCGGGCGCTGCAGATGCGGTTCCAGCATCTCGGGGTTGGGCACGTTGCCGGGCACCTTGCGCATGCCATCCAGATCGTCGGAAAAACAGATCAGCCGGGTCGGGATGTCGCTGATGGTCTCAAAGGCCCGCTGGATCATCGTCGTGCGGGCAACCTCGCCAAAGGTGCCGATATGCGGCAGGCCGGACGGCCCATAGCCGGTCTCGAACAGCACATAGCCCTTTTCCGGCGGAGCCTTTTGATAGCGTTTGACCAACCGCCGCGCCTCTTCGAAAGGCCAGGCTTTGGACGCAAGGGCAGCTTCGCGCAGTTCAGGCATGTCGCACTCCGAAAACAGTGGCCGCGCTGACTGCGCGACGGTGCTGCATCTCCTATTGCGCTGCCACCACCCCGTCAACACGGCGGGGCATCTGCAGCATCGGAAGGACTCTATTGCCGCGGCAATAGAGCAATGCGCCCATAGCGCAGAAAGAACCCGGCAAAGCCCAGCGCCCAGATCGCGCCGGACAGGTGGATCGGCAGCATCGGATCGCCAAACACGGGCGCGATCACCCGCAGCGCCGCGCCCAGATGCACGGCGCCCAGGATCGCGACATCCAGTCCGTTGCCGGCAATTGGCCGGTTCGCATGGCCCAAAACCGCCCGGATCATCACGATCATCGTCATGCCGCCCACCGCTCCGGCGCCGACCGCATGCGCCACCTGAATCTCATCCACCCCCGATCCCAGGGTCTGGGCGGCGATCAGGGCAAAGGACACGGGCAGCCATGCATAGCCCATATGCAGCGCCAGCAGCAGCGGCTCGGCGGCCACCGACCAGGCTTTCCAGCGGGCCAGCCGCAATGCCAGCAGCACCGCCGCCAGCAGCGCCAGACCGCCAGTGACCAACTGGTCCGGCAGCACGATCCAGCCAAGCACCGCAGCGATCGCCGCGCCCATCGCCACCGCGTCGAACCTGCCAAAGACGGGAATGCCCGGCGTATGCCCGCGCGCTTTCAGCCAGTTGCGGCTGAAAGCCGGGGTGACCCGCCCGCCGACCAGCGTGATCAGAATCAGCGCCAGACCGAATCCCGCCCGCTGCGCCAATGCCTCGTGACCGGCCAGAAACAGCGCATCCGCACCTGCGAACAGCCAGACCAGCGCCGCCACCGGCAGGTTCCGGCGATTGCCCCCGGCCCAGATCTCGCGGCTGGCCAGCGCCGCCAGGGCCACCGGAAAGCCCAGCGCCAGCGCTGCCTGCAGCGCGCCGGCCGGCATCAGCGCCAGACCGGCCCGACCGGCCAGCCACAGCGCCAGCAGCCCGACCAGCGGCGCGCCGCGCAGCGCCGCCCGCCCGGTCCAGTTGGGGATCGCCGTCAACAGAAACCCGCCCAGCGCCAGACTGAGATAGCCAAACAGCATCTCGTGCCGGTGCCAGCGCAGCCCGTCGGCGGGCAAGGCCAGATCGACGCCCGAATACAGCAGCAGCCAGATAGGGATCACCAGCGCGGCGAACAGGCCGGCGACGGGAAAGAACAGACGATAGGCGCCGGTGATCAGGATATGCATGGGTAGGCCTTTCTGCCGGTGGGCGGCCTGCCCCCGCGCCCGCAGAGGCCAACCACGAGACTGCCTATTGTGCTGACCGGGCCGCGTCAATATTCTGCACTGCAACAAGACTTGACCCAAAGGATGTTATCCCGTGACCAATTCCGCCGCCAACGTACTCAGCGCACAGGATTGCCTGGTCGCGCTGATGATCGCTGTTTCCGCTTCAGACGAAAACATGCGCACCGCCGAACTGGTCAAGATCCAGTCGGCGGTCAACATGCTGCCGGTCTTTGCCGAGTACGACATCGACCGGATCAAGGCCACGGCCCAGGTCGTGTTCGACCTGTTCGAACAGGAAGACGGGCTGGATGCGCTGTTCGGACTGATCCGTGACAATCTGCCGGAACGGCTGTTCGAAACCGCCTATGCGCTGGCCTGCGACGTCGCCGCCGCCGATGGCGCGCTGGCCGAGCCGGAACTGCGCCTGCTCGAGGAAATGCGTTACGAGTTGGACATCGACCGCCTGCATGCCGCCGCCATTGAGCGCGGCGCCCGGGCACGACACGTGACCTGATATCATAGCCGGCACCGTCTGGCCGGCTCTGCGGCAGTGCCCATGATCGTTGGCGAAAAATCGCCGAACCGCACGCTGTGCCGCGCTTGGAAATCGCCCTGTCCCTCCTATATCAGGTGCGTTCGGACAAGCGCGCCGAGCAGCGCGCGGTCCGGATATCCGATTACCGGAATCAACCCTTTTGGGAGTTTACGATCATGTTGAGAACGTCTGCCATCGCACTTGCCATCGCCACCACAGCCGGCATGGCCCAAGCAGCAGGGCCCGCAGCCCCCGAACCGGCCTTTGCCGCCCCGACGGCGCGGTCCTGGGAAGGCGGATATGTCGGTGGTCAACTCGGCTATGCCTACAGCGAATTCGACCTGAACAGCAACAGCCTCAGCAATTTCGACAAGGACAGCGTCAGCGGCGGTATCACTGCCGGTTATCTCTGGGCGCTCGGCCAGGGCTGGTACATGGGTCCGGAATTCCAGTACGACTGGGCCGACCTGTCCGTGACCGACAACACTTCGGGGCAAACGGCGACCTTTGACGGTATCGCCCGGCTCAAGTTGATTGCCGGTTATGAACTGGGCAATGGCCTGCTGTATGGAACCGCCGGTTTTGCCTATGCCGATTTCGACAATGTCGGCTCGATCATCGACATCGACAAGAACAGCTATGTGGTCGGTATCGGCTATGACTGGCGCGTTACCGACGAATGGACCGTGGGTGCGGAATATCTGTACCACAATTTCGACAGCGTCGGATCGGCGGGTGGCGACATTGACCTGAATACGATCCAGCTGCGGGCGGCGTACCGCTTTTGATCCCGTGAGACTGCGAGACGGCGCTGGGCGTGCCAAGCCCGGCGCCGGTTCGATCATTGCCATTGTGGCGCCTTGCCGCAATGGCCTTTCGTGGCCCTTGCCGCAAGCGAACGGCCACGGAAACCCGTCAGTTGCCGTATAACATACCCCAGCGTTCGATCATTTGCTGCTGCAACCTCTTGGCCCGCCGGTTCCAGCCTCGCGCGCCCTGGGGTCGTTCGCGATCGGCCCGCCGCAACTGCGATCGCGCCCGCGTATCGGCGGCAAAGATGGCAAAGGCCAGTTCGGTTCCGTCCTCGGCCACCATGTAGCCACCCAGTCCGGAAACGAAATTCAGCGTTCCGGTCTTGGCGTTCACCGAAATGGGGTGGGACCGGTTGACCCGGCCCTTTGCGTCGCGCAGCCCAAACGGTTTCAGCAGCGGCCCCAGCACGTCCTGTTTGCGCGCCTGAACCAGGGCCCCGACCAGATCCTGCGCGGTCATCCGCGACGCGGCACCCAGGCCCGAATGGTCGACCAGGCGGGTTCCTGTCATACCGAACCGGCCAGCGGCCCAACGACTCATCTCGGCCGCCGAATCGGCCAGCGAAGCGGGCCGCTTGCCGCGCGCGACAGTGGTCGACAGGCCGACCATCTCGGCGGTCAGGTTGTTCGAGTATTTCAGCATGTCCTTGAGGATCGGCCGCAGCGGGGTGCTGTGGTGCTGCACCAGAGTCCGGGCCTCGCCGGGCAGACGCACGGCGATCCGGGCCGGTTTCAGAACGATCCCGTGCGACCGGGCCATGGTGGCAAAGACATCGCCGGCATAGGCCCCCGGTTTGCGCACCGGCAACCAGCGCGCCCCGCCCTTGCCCAGCGCCTTGCTGGCCACCGTCCACTGGTCGCTGCCCTGCTGATCGGCATAGGTATAGACAGGCAGGTTGCGCCGCACCACTTTCATCCGCGCCATGGCGACGTCTGGGCGATACCGTCCGGTGCGCGCATCCATGGTCACGGCATAGCGCTTGCCCGCCAGCCGCCATTCGAAATGCACCCGGTTGAAATTCAGCGCCAGCCCCGAAACCGCCGGGCTATAGCCCACGTGGTCGGGCTGTTCCGGATCGATGCTGCGCACCACCGGTAGCGCGGCCTCGTAGACCAGGAAATCGCCGTGCACCTCGCGGATGCCAGTTTTCTTCAGGTCGGCGGCCATTGCCGCCAGATCGTCGGTATTCAGCGTCGGATCTCCGCCTCCGGCCAGGATCAGATCGCCCTTGAGAATACCGTTCTGCACCGGCCCGACGGCCATGAGACGGGTTGTAAACCTGTGGTCGGCCCCCAGTGTTTCCAAGGCATAGAGCGCCGTCAGCGCCTTGGCGACGCTGGCAGGGGGCAGGCCCGTGGTGCCGCCCGCGGCCTCCAGTTCCAGACCGGTTTTCACATCCGCCACGGCACAGACCACCTGGCCGCTCAATCCGGATTTGGCGATCAACGCATCAATGCCGCCCGCCTGGCGCCGCACGAAATTCGCGCCCCGCATTTGCGGACGCAGCGACACTTGCGGCGGCCCGGCCTGCGCAGCACCCGCCGCAATCACGGCCCCAAGCCCCCCCAGTACGAAACGCCGTGTGCAGTATCTGTCCATGTGCTTTCCGTCATCCTGGTCGGTCTGCGCCGACCCCCGTCACGCGTTCGCCGCAGGTTTACTAAACCGCAGCTTGCAGGCGCAGACAACCTTCCGGGGCGTGTCTTAACAAACTGTTACCGCACCACCGTAGACCATTTTTCCCCGGCCCGGATCGCGGTCGAACTGAGATCGCTCATCGGCACGTTGACGAAACACCAGGCCGGTGCCGGCGCCATGGCCAGCGCGTGACTGGCAATGCCGGCGATCCGGTCGCGGCGATAGAGTCGCGCCGCCGGCGACATCCGCGCGCTGATCCGCTGGCCGGGCCTGGCCAGCACCCCCAAGGGCACGCTTTGGGCGATCCGTCGCCAGTTGCGCCAGCGATGGAACTGCGCCAGGTTGTCCGCCCCCATCAGCCACACGAACCGCACGCCAGGATACAGAGCCTGCAATTGCGCCACGGTATCGGCCGTCGCGCGGGTACCCAGCCGCGCCTCGATATCGGTCACCTGCACCCGCGGGTGGGTAACCAGCGCGCGGGCCGCCGCGATGCGCGCCGCCATCGGCGCCGGACCGCGCGTTTTCAGCAGATTGCCGGGACTGACCAGCCACCAGACCCGGTCCAGCCCGAAGCGTTTGAGCGCCTCGCGCGACACATGCACGTGCCCCGCATGCGGCGGATCAAAGGACCCGCCGAACAGGCCCACGCGCATGCCCGCCCGCGCCACCGGAAACCCGACACCGACCACCGCTTCATCCCGCATTGCTCTTTCAACCGCCCTTGGATAGACCACCGGCGTCGCAGCGCACAAGCAGGAGAGCACTGAAATGGCCGCCTACCAGTACGTCTATCACATGCAAGGGGTCTCCAAGACCTATCCGGGTGGCAAAAAGTGTTTCGAAAACATCCACCTGTCCTTTCTGCCCGGCGTCAAGATCGGCGTCGTCGGCGTCAACGGCGCCGGCAAATCCACCCTGATGAAGATCATGGCCGGACTGGACACCGATTTCACCGGCGAGGCCTGGGCCGCCGAGGGCGCCAAGGTCGGCTATCTGCCGCAGGAACCGCAGCTGGACGAGTCCCTGAGCGTGCGCGAGAACGTCATGCTGGGGGTCGCGCCGAAAAAGGCCATTCTCGACCGCTATAACGAACTGGCGATGAACTATTCCGACGAGACCGCCGACGAGATGGCGCAATTGCAGGATCGGATCGACGCCGAGAACCTGTGGGATCTGGACAGCCAGATCGATGTTTCGATGGAGGCGCTGCGCTGCCCGCCGGACGACGCCGACGTGACGACCCTGTCGGGTGGCGAACGCCGCCGGGTGGCACTGTGCAAGCTGCTGCTGGAAGCGCCCGACATGCTGCTTTTGGACGAACCCACCAACCACCTGGACGCGGAAACCATCGCCTGGCTGCAACAGCACCTGATCGATTACAAGGGCACCATCCTGATCGTCACCCATGACCGCTATTTCCTGGACGACATCACCGGCTGGATCCTGGAACTGGACCGCGGCCGCGGCATTCCCTACGAGGGCAATTATTCCGCCTGGCTGGAACAAAAGGCCAAGCGGCTGGAACAAGAGGCCCGCGAGGACAAGTCCAAGCAGAAGACGCTGGAACGGGAACTGGAATGGATGCGCCAGGGCGCCAAGGCGCGCCAGGCCAAATCCAAGGCCCGGATCAAATCCTATAACGAAATGGCCGAACAGTCCGAGCGCGAAAAGCTGTCGCGCGCCCAGATCGTCATCCCCAACGGGCCGCGCCTGGGGTCAAAGGTGATCGAGGTCAACGGGCTGTCCAAACACATGGGCGACAAGCAGCTGATCGAAGGGCTGGATTTCTCGCTGCCGCCGGGCGGCATCGTCGGGGTGATCGGCCCCAATGGCGCGGGCAAATCGACCCTGTTCAAGATGCTGACCGGGCAGGAAAAACCCGATGCGGGTACCGTCGAATACGGCGACACCGTCGATCTCAGCTATGTCGACCAGTCCCGCGACGACCTGAAACCGGACGATACCGTCTGGCAGGCGATCACCGGCGGTGCCGAACTGATCCAGCTGGGCGATGCCGAGGTCAATTCGCGCGCCTATTGCAGCTCGTTCAACTTCAAGGGCGGCGATCAGCAGAAAAAGGTCGGGCTGCTGTCGGGCGGCGAACGCAACCGCGTGCACATGGCGCGGCTGCTGAAAGAGGGCGGCAACGTGCTGCTGCTGGACGAACCGACCAACGATCTGGATGTGGAAACCCTGCGCGCGCTCGAAGACGCGCTGGTCGATTTCGCCGGCTGCGCCGTGGTGATTTCGCATGACCGGTTTTTCCTGGACCGCATCTGCACCCATATCCTGGCGTTTGAAGGCGACGCCCATGTGGAATGGTTCGAGGGCAATTTCGAGGATTACGAGGAAGACAAGAAACGGCGGCTGGGTGACGTCGAACCCAAGCGCATGAAATTCAAGAAGTTCACCCGTTAGGGTGGGCTTCTTGAATTCCGCGTGGGTTCGACGGGTGCGCGAAAGCGTTTGCGCAGCAAATGCGGGCGTACACGTCGAATCGTGTATGTTGGCACCTGATTTATTGACTCCCCACACCAGAACTACTATATTTTGTGGCGGCAGCGGAAGGTTGAAAAACTACCGTGTGGTGGACAAGCCGGTCTCTCGGCGTAGAGCATCCCGCGAATCTACCCCGAAACTGCAGGCGCTTAGCGGTGCTATGTCGGTCCCTAGCTCGGATTGGCTAAGGTGGTCCGACAACCATGTTGTCGGGTGACCGCCGAAAGGCAGCTCCAAGTGATCATAGGAGCACGCCAAACCGCCGTTATAGGGGCGGTATAAAAGTACTGAGCGAACTATAACGCTCATCCGGATGGGCATCGCTAGAGGCTAACTCAATGCGGTTCACATTCAAGGTGAAAGGGCGAGTGACCTATTCCGACATTGTCGGAACTTTGGCTCTCTTGCTGACGATTATCGGCTTAGTGCTGTAACGTTGGGCGGTCTTCGGACCGCCCTTTCTTCATTAATACACCCAAGCGCCCGACCGCAGGTCGGAGGCCGTCTTGCAATGGGTGAAGGCGTCAAGCAATCGGTCCAGAGGAGCGATTGCAGCCGGAACGGGGACCTTTTGAGGCCGGAGAGGGCGTAGCCCCGGGGGTGACCCAGTCGCGCCCGCCGACGCACCAAAGATGCGCCGATCAATAGATGGCACGCCTTCGGCGTGACGGGGCGGTCTCTCGTGCACTGATACTCTATGCACTGTCGACAGGCGATTGTTAGCAATCGCAGAGAGACGGGCGCGGCGAAAATGCGGGGCGTTTCCGCTGGGGTGAAATACCCGACCGGGCCGAACCCGGTCGACCGCTCGTTCAGTGCGGCGCTAGACACTGCCGGCTGCGCGGACGCTCAGACCCTTCGCAGATTTTGGCGAACAGACGCGCGGCCTGTGACCATGCTATTCTGGCGCCACCACAACCCGCGACACAGGACATCCCCGATGAGCAAGGACTCCGTCAAGGCCGTTGCCGAGACCCAGAGCGGCAAGAAGGCAAGCATCAGAAAATACCAGACCGAACCCGCCGACACCAAGGAACTGAAACTGCCCAAGGACGTGCGCGAAGGGCTCGAGGCTCATTTCAGCGGCGCCAAGCTGTCCAAGGTCCGCGTGCATATGGGCGGCAACATCAAGGAGGTCGGCAAGGAGTTGAAGGCCAAGGCATTCACCATCGGCCAGAACCTCTATGTCACCAAGTCAGGCGATGCCAAGAACAGCGAATTGCTGGCGCATGAACTGACCCACGTGATCCAGCAGGCCGGCGGCAAGATGCCAAAGAAAAGCAAACCCGGCACCGCCTTTGTCGCCAAGAAATAGCGGATTGGCGCAGGGCCTGCGTCAGGTGCGCGGAATCAAAAGGCCTTGCCTTCCTTGACGCCCAGCTTGCGGAAGAGCATCGCCGCCGGGCAGAACCCGGTGATCGAGGACTGGATCAGGTTGGCGCCGATGAACACGGTGAACCACATCCACAGCGGCGAGACCAGCGCGGTCAGAACCACGCTGAGCAGAATCATGAAACCGGCGAACATCATTACGGTGCGATCGAGGGTCATCTGGAATATCCTTTCCTGTCCGGCGGTACAGTTTCCGCCACATGCAGGACATATGGACTCTCTTTCTAAAATATTCAAGTTATAGAATATTAATTTTCCCCCACCTGTTCCGGCACGCGCCGGGGTCCATGGGACATCGTATTGTTGCGTTCAACGCCAGCCATCGCGGCCACCGCCCGGTGCAAGACCATCAGGTCTCGGCGACGACTTCGCCACGCATTTCACCGGTCATGCGCGACAGGTCTTCGGTATGCACCTTTTTGCGGACCTCCTCGATCGCCCGGTTGGCGGCGTCACGGGCGGCCTCGTCCGGCCATTCGGTGATCGCGGCACTGGTGCGCTCGCTGGTTCTGACCACCGTCACGCGGGTGGCCCCCAGTGCCTTTAGCGCGGGCAGACGCTTTTCGCGGATACCGCGCATGGCAATGTCATAATCGGCCCCGTCCGTAATCTCCCATGTGGTGATCGTCACATAAGCCATCATCCTCTCCTCTCTGTGTCGTGCGCTGAAAGCATACACTTTTTTCGGCCAGATTGACAGATTTCCGGGCCACCTCGGTACGCGGACCGGACGAGGCGGGCGCAGGATCGCCGCGGGCCACTGGACAAAGCCGCCCGCGTCGCGGGGTTTTCGGTTGCGGGTCCGCGTCCGGAGCGGCAATGCTGGGCGATGTTCACCGCAAAGCGGCAAAATCCGGCCCTCGCCGCCGGGCTGATCCTGCTGGCCACCAGTTTCATCGCCGGCACGACGCTGTTGGCCAAGGCGTTGGGCTCGGATGTACTGGGGCCGGCGCTGAATCCGCTGCAGATCAGCCATGGGCGGTTCGTCTTTGCCTTTCTCGCCCTGGCCGGCACTGCCACCGCCCTGCGGCCGACCTTTCAAAATCCGCATTGGCGCCTGCATGCAGGGCGCACCCTGTTCGGCTGGCTGGGCGTGACGCTGATGTTCGCTTCGGTCACCCTGATTCCGCTGGCCGATGCCACGGCGATCAGTTTTCTGAACCCGGTCTTTGCGATGCTGCTGGCGATTCCGCTGCTGGGCGAACGCGTCGGCCCGGTGCGCTGGAGCGCTGCCGCGATTGCCATGACCGGGGCGCTGATCCTGCTGCGACCGTCGCCGGGCAGTTTTCAGCCGGCTGCATTTCTGGCGCTGGCGGCGGCAATGATGCTGGGGCTGGAACTGATCTTTATAAAGACTCTGTCCGGTCGGGAACCTGTTTTCCAGATCCTGCTGATCAACAACCTGTTCGGCCTCGGCATATCGTCGATGGCGGTTCTGGCGGTCTGGCAAATGCCCACGGCCGCGCAATGGGCTGGTCTGGCGGCGCTGGGCGTGCTGATGGCCTGCGCGCAGACCCTGTTCGTCAATGCCATGGCCCGGGCGGATGCCAGCTTTGTCGCGCCGTTCAGCTATGCCACTCTGATCATGGCGGCGCTTTTTGACTATGCCGGGTTTGGCGTGGTGCCGGACAGTATCACGGTTTTGGGCGCGGCGGTGATCATCACGGGCGCGCTGTTGCTGGCGTTGCGCGAAGGCCGCATGCGCTGATCCGGCCGGTGGCGTTCCTTTTGTCCCACGGCCCGCCGGCGCCGCATCCTTGCCAAAAGACCGCCGCCCGATGCACGCCGGTTCAAGATGCCTTGTAACTCGGGGCACAGTGACTAAAATAGATGACCGAAACGGATTTCCGAAGCGGCCGCAAACGCGGGCCGCTTTTTAGCTGGAAAGGTAGCCTATGTCCTGGACTGACGAGCGCGTCGAAACGCTCAAGAAAATGTGGGGCGAAGGCCAGTCGGCCAGCCAGATCGCCAAGGAACTTGGCGGCGTGACCCGCAATGCAGTGATCGGCAAGGTCCATCGTCTGGGGCTGTCGAACCGCGCCGCCGGCGCGGCGGCAGCCAAGCCCGAGGCCAAGCCCAAACCGGTCGAGACGCCGAAACCCGAGGCCAAGCCGCGGCCCTCGCCCAAGACCGAGGCCGCCCGGCCGGTCACCACGCCGGAAACCAAGCCGGCCATACCGGCCCGCAAACAGATCATTCCGGCCGGACAGCCGCTGCCACCGCAGCCGTCGGCCAATGAAATCAGCCCCGAAGCGTTGGCAAAGGTCAACGAGGTCGAAAAGAAGTCAAAGAAGATCAGCCTGATGGAACTGACCGAGCGGACCTGCAAATGGCCTGTCGGCGACCCGGCAACCGAAGATTTCTGGTTCTGCGGCCTGCCGGTACAGGCCGGCAAACCCTATTGCGAGGCGCATGTGGGCGTGGCCTTTCAGCCGATGAGCTCACGCCGCGACCGCAAACGCTGACCGCACCCGGTTGCGGTCGCCCCGCCCCGCAGGGCGAGCGACCTGCTGCCGGCATCAGACCGCTGATCCGCTCCGCCTGACCACACCGCACAAGGCATAGCGACCCGTCATGAACGGGACGCCACCCGGTGACCGCCGATGGCGCCGGGTCTAATCCCCGATCGGCGCTGCCGACGTAAAGTTGGGGATCGGGTTGCCCGAGGCATCGGAAGGCTCGATCTCGGGCCAGTTACCTTCGGCCAGGTCGATATTGCCCGGAATGTCTTCTTCCCAGAATCCGACCACGTTCTTGGTGATGTTCAGATACAGCTTGTCATCGACGATGCGCCACAGGTTCGGGTTGCCGGGCACCTTGCCGCCCTTGCTGACGCCATAGGCGCAATGACCGTCATATTGCGGCGCGTATTTGGCCGGATCGCTCAGAAACAGGTCGCGGTTTTCTTCGCTGACAAAGGCAAAGGTGGCGCCGTTATAGTCGGCGGTGATGTCCTTGTGGCCGGGGATGCCTTCGGGCTGGGGCGTGCCGACCGGGCTTTGGGTCAGACCGCGATAGGCCACCACATCGTATCCCGAGACGGCAAAACCGGTGTGATCGGTATATTGCTCGCCGGCAAGGGCCGGCAGAGACAGGCCGATGGCGGCCAAAAGGGCCAAGGCAATGGATTTCATTGGGTTTCCTCACATCTGTCGCGCCGGCACCATGCCATGCGTCCGCAGTTACACTATGAGATCCAGCGCATCTGGCTAGATGCGCTCGCGCGTGTGTGACGAAACCGGATCGGACGTGACCGCCGCTGCCAAGCCAAGGACAGACGCGCGGAGATGTCACCGATCATGACGCAACATGGTCAGATATGCCGCGCGATATCCGCGATCAATGGCCGGGACAGCCGGTATCGCGACCGCCCCGCGCCATCAGCGCAGAATCGGAGGGCTGTCAGGATCGCTGCCCGGTGCGGCGCGCAGCGGGCGCACCGGATCGGGCTGTGGCAGGTCGAACCGCAAGCCGTGCCGCGCCAGTTTCGCCGCGATCGGTTCGGCAGAGGCAAAGAAACCTACATCCATCGCGCCGGCCTCGACCCCGGAAAAGGTCAGCGCCT
Source organism: Sedimentitalea sediminis (assembly GCF_042687825.1). NCBI lineage: Bacteria > Pseudomonadati > Pseudomonadota > Alphaproteobacteria > Rhodobacterales > Paracoccaceae > Sedimentitalea > Sedimentitalea sediminis. The sequence continues at coordinate 19,137 of NZ_JBHUQE010000005.1, forward strand.
CGCCCGCCGCGCGCGCCAAAGCATCCTGTGCCCCCTCGACAGCATCGACAAAGCCCAGCAGATGCCCACGGCCACCATCGGCATAGGTCACCCCGACCAGATAGGCGGCCGGCGCCAGCCCCGTGGCCGTGGCCAATTTGCCATCCAGCGCGGTGATCAGCGCCTCGGGCAGGCCCGTGGGGGCGGACATCTCGGCAATCCGCGCTTCCATCCGGTCCGGCGACCGCGCCAGGGTCCGGGCCAGCCAGGCAATCGCCTCGGACGGGATCAGGATCGCGGACGGGGCGACATCCAGGTTCAGCCCCAGCCCGATCTCTTGCTGCGCCAGCAATTGCGCCAGCGCCCGGCCCGACAGCGCCGCATAGGGCGCGGGTCGTCCGGCGAACTGGGCCAGACGGGCCTCGCGGTCAAAGGCCAGAACATAGCGCCCGTCGGCCACTTCGAACAATTCCGGCGACAGGTTTTCATCCCGCGCCTCTTCGGTCAGCAGCAGAAACAGCTCGCAATCGCCGACGCGCTCGAAAAACCGCAGTCGCGCGGTATCTTCGTCCGGGTCTGCCTGCATCGCGGCATGCGCCTGATCCAGCGGCGTTGTTTCGGTCATGTCTGCATCTCCTGCCTTGCACCCCGATCCGGCAGTCACCGTACCAGCGGGCGGTCTCTGGCCACTCGGTAATTCGCCCGAACCGGTGACGCAAGGGTCGCAACCGCGGCGCTTGGTCCCCGGCCCGGCTCAGTCCGCTGTATCCCGTACGCGCTGCACCGCCTGTTGCAGTGCCGGCAGGACCTCGCGCTGAAACCAGGGGTTGGCCCGCAACCAGGCCGTATTGCGCCACGAGGGATGCGGCAGCACAAAGGTCTGCGGTGCATGATCGCGCCAGGCTTTGACCGCCTCTGTCACCGACCCGCGATGCCCCAGATGCCGGCGCATCGCATGCCCGCCCACGATCAGGCGCAATCGGCTGGGACCGATCTGCGCCAGGCACCGCGCGTGCCAGGTGTCCCAGCAGATCGGTGGCGGCGGCAGATCCGCGCCCTTGGCCGAATATCCCGGGAAACAAAAGCTGGTCGGCAGGATCGAAACGATCCGGCGATCATAGAAGACGCCCTCATCGACGCCCATCCACTGGCGCAGGCGATCCCCGGATCGGTCGGAAAACGGGCGGCCGCTGTCATGCACACGCATTCCCGGGGCCTGACCGGCAATCAGGATCGGAGTGGCGTGACGGAACCAGACGACAGGCCGTGGGCGATGCGCCGTCGCGGTCGCCGCGAACCGCGCGCGACACAGATCGCAGCCCGCGATTTCCAGTTCAAGATCCGTCTTTTCCGTCCGCATGGTCCAACCCGGCCGTTCCCTCCCGATCGCCGATGCTGCCCCCGCAAACGGACGGGTGCAAGACCTGTCCGCGCAAAGGTCGGGCTTGCGCCAGCCATCGCACCATGTCACGTCAACACCGACAACCACAGGTTTCAGGCAGACGACGGCACGCCCGCGCATGGATATTTGTTTCACAATTGGACATAATGCGGCCCATCCCGGGCTACACCCCGTTAACGTCTCTTTGTTAAGCAGGCCGAACAGCGACCGCGCCCTGATCGCTGACGCCGCAATGAAAATTGGCAGATTATCGCCAGGAAACCGATGATAGAATTCGAGAATGTCAGCAAATCATTTTGGACGGGTACTCAGCGCAAGGTGATCCTGGACCGGGTGTCGTTCCGGGTCGATCTGGGGCAGTCTCTGGGCATTCTGGCCCCCAACGGCACCGGCAAGACAACGCTGATCAACATGATGGCCGGACTGGAGAAACCGGACGAGGGCGAAATCCGACGCGGCTGCAACATCTCGTTTCCACTGGGCTTCATGGGCGGGGTGATCGGCAAGATCTCGGCGATGGAAAACGCCCGCTATATCGCCAAGCTGTATGGGCTGGACCCGGACTATGTCGAGGCCTATTGCCGTTGGTTGTGCGATCTGGGCGAGTATTTCGACCAGCCACTGGGCACCTATTCCGACGGCATGAAGGCCCGGTTTTCTTTTTCCCTGATGCTGGCCCTGGATTTCGACATCTATCTGATCGACGAGGGCATGCCCGGCACGACAGATGTCGAATTCAACAGAAAGGCCGGTTCGGTGCTGCGGGAGCGACTGAAAACCACGACCATCATCATCGTGTCGCACCAGGCCGCAACGCTGCAGAAATTTACCCGCTCTGCGGCCGTGCTGCTGGACGGAAAATTGCACATGTTCGACACTTTGGAAGAAGCGAAACGGCTGTATGACTACGAAACCTAGGGCAAAGAAATACCGCATCAGGCGGATTTCCGCAGCACCTGCCGAGGCTGCTGACGGCACGGGCGCACAGGACGCTCCGCCCCCAACGGATCAACCAGCACCGGCCAATCCCGACCACCCGGCCGGGGCGTCCGCGGCGGCCCGGCCCGACGCAGGGCACCCGGCCCCGGCGGACTCCACCGCGCCCCGCAGCGAAACCGAACCGGCAGGACCCGACACCGGCTTGGGTACCGGCGCTCCAAAAACCGACGCACAGGCGCAGATTGAGGCGATCCAGAACGAGGGACTGACAGGACGGCAATTGCGGATGGCCAGACGGGTGGCGCAAAAGCACAATCTGCAGGCGACCTCGGATTTCGATGCGGTGCGGTTGCTGCGCCAACGTGGGATCGACCCGTTCAAGCGGGCCCATATGCTGGAACTGGTGGTGCCCCGAGCCAGTGGCGCGCCAAAAGGCGACCGTCCGGCCTTTGCCGATCTGACCGACCCCGATCAGACCGATGGCACCGACCGCGGCCGAATTCAATTGCCACAGACGGTGTCCCCGGGCAAGCCGTCGCTGCCCTCGACCGAACTCAGCCCGGCCGAACAGCGCAACCGCCAGATCACCGAGATCCAGCGCGATATCGTCCGCCGCCGTCGCCGGAAACTGCTGCTGCTGCTGACCCGGCTGGCCGTTTTCGTGCTGCTGCCGACCGCGCTGGTCGGACTGTATTTCTACAAGATCGCGTCGCCGATGTATTCGGCCAAATCCGAGTTTCTGATCCTGCAGGCGGACAATGCCGGCGGCGGCGGACTGGGCGGGCTGCTGACCGGAACGCAATTCGCCACCAGCCAGGATTCCATCGCCGTGCAATCCTATCTGCAGTCCAAGGATGCGATGCTGCGGCTGGATCGCGATGTCGGGTTCAAGGCACATTTTGCGCAGGACTGGATCGACCCGATTCAACGTCTGGCGGCGGATGCCAGCAACGAGGACGCCTTTGAAACCTACAGCAAGAACGTCAAGATCGGTTACGATCCGACCGAAGGCGTCATCCGCATGGAGGTGGTTGCCGCCGACCCGCAGGTCAGCGCCGATTTCTCGACCCGCCTGATCGGCTATGCCGAGGACCGCGTGAACAACCTGTCCCGGCAAAAGCGCGGCGACCAGATGCAGGACGCGGTGCAGGGGTTCGAAAACGCCCAGACAGAACGACGCAAGGCGCAAGAGGCGCTGGTACAATTGCAGCAGAAAGGCGCGATCCTGGATCCCGAAGGCGTGATCGCGGGCCTGCGCAGCCAGATCAACAACATTGAAATTCAATTGCTGGAAAAACAGCTGCAACTGGCCGCCCTGATGGACAATGCACGGCCCAACCAGGCCAAGGTCGATGGCGTCAGCGGCGATATCCGCCGGCTGGGCAATCTGCTGGACGAGTTGAACGCGCGCATGGTCGACGCCTCGGAGGGCGAGAATTCGCTGGCGCAGCTTTCGGTGCGCATCCAGATGGCACAGGCCGATCTGGCAACGCGCGACATGATGCTGCAATCGGCGCTGCAACAGGTGGAACAGACCCGCATGGAGGCCAATCGCCAGGTGCGCTATCTGACCGTCTCGGTGAACCCGGTGCCCAGCCAGGAGGCCAGCTATCCGCGCAAGTTCGAGGACACGGTCCTTGCATTTCTGGTATTTTCAGGCATCTATCTGATGATCTCTCTCACCGCATCGATCTTGCGCGAACAGGTAACGACCTAATCATGACCCAAGTCGCCGTCGCCGATCTGACCATCGGCAATGACCGCCCGCTGACCATCATCGCTGGTCCCTGCCAGCTGGAAAGCGCGGAACACGCGCAGATGATCGCCACCGCCATGAAAACCGCCTGCGACGCGGCGGGGGCGCAATATGTGTTCAAGGCCAGTTTCGACAAGGCCAACCGCACCAGCCTGTCGGGCCGGCGCGGGCTGGGCATCGACGAAGGGCTGAAAATTCTGGCCGATGTCAAAACACGGATCGGCGTGCCGGTCCTGACCGATGTCCACACCGAAGCGCAATGCGCCCCTGTGGCCGAGGTCGCCGATATCCTGCAGATCCCCGCCTTTCTGTGCCGGCAGACCGATATGCTGCTGGCCGCCGGTCGCACCGGCGCCGCGATCAACGTCAAAAAGGGTCAGTTTCTGGCGCCCTGGGACATGGCCAATGTGGTGGCCAAGATCGAAAGCACCGGCAATGACCGCATCCTGTTGACCGAGCGCGGCGCGTCCTTTGGCTATAACACGCTGGTCGCCGACATGCGCAGCCTGCCGATCATGGCAAAGACCGGCTATCCCGTGGTGATGGACGCCACCCATGCGGTGCAGCAGCCCGGCGGCCAGGGCGGCAGTTCCGGCGGACAGCGCGAATTCGCCCCGGTCATGGCCCGCGCCGCCGCCGCGATCGGTGTCGCCGCGATCTTCATCGAGACGCACGAGGCGCCCGATACGGCGCCCAGCGACGGTCCCAACATGATCCCGCTGGATCAGATGCCACCCCTGATTGACATGTTGATGGCGCTGGACGGGATTGCTAAGGCGCACCCAATCCAACTGTAACGCAATTATCCGAGACGATTTCCCATGTATAAACCTGCTGCCAAGGTGTCTCCGAACACCTGGGACTTTCTGCGCGATGCGATGATCACCCCGACCGGGTTCCGCGAATATGACGCTCGCTGGAAATACCCGGACGAAATCAACCTGCCCGGCATCACCGCCCTGGGTCTGGGGCTGGGCACCCAGATGCACCGGCGCGGCATCCGTCCCGAGATCGCGGTCGCCAACGATTACCGGGACTATTCCCTGTCGATCAAGAACGCGCTGATGCTGGGGTTGATGCAGGCCGGAATCCGGGTCCGCGACATCGGTCCGGCCCTGTCGCCGATGGCCTATTTCAGCCAGTTCCACCTGGATGTGCCCGCCGTCGCCATGGTCACCGCCTCGCATAACCCGAACGGCTGGACCGGGGTCAAGATGGGGTTCGAACGCCCGCTGACCCATGGCCCGGACGAAATGAGCGAACTGCGCGACATCGTACTGAACGGCCAGGGCGAGCCGCGCCCGGGCGGTGCCTATGAATTCGTCGACGGCGTGCGCGAAGCCTATCTCGACGATCTGGTCGGCGATTTCCGCATGTCCCGCCCGCTCAAGGTGGTCTGCGCCACCGGCAATGGCACGGCCTGCGCCTTTGCGCCGGAACTGTTTGAACGTATCGGCGTCGAGGTCGTGCCCAGCCACAACGACCTGGACTATACCTTTCCCAACTACAACCCGAACCCCGAAGCGATGGAAATGCTGCATGACATGGCCGACAGCGTGCGCGCCTCGGGCGCCGATTTCGCGCTGGGATTCGACGGCGATGGCGACCGCTGCGGTGTCGTCGATGACGAGGGCGAAGAGATCTTTGCCGACAAGGTCGGCGTCATCATGGCGCGCGATCTGGCGCGGCTCTATCCCGGTGCGACATTCGTCGCCGACGTCAAGTCCACCGGGCTGTTCGCCTCGGACCCGGAACTGCTGAAACACGATATCAAGGCGGATTACTGGAAAACCGGCCATTCGCATATGAAACGACGGGTCAAAGAGATCGGCGCGCTGGCGGGATTCGAGAAATCCGGCCACTACTTTCTCGCCGAACCCATTGGCCGCGGCTATGATTGCGGCATGCGCGTGGCCGTTGAAATCTGCAAGCTGATGGATCGCAACCCGGATAAGTCCATGTCGGATCTGCGCAAGGCCCTGCCGCAGACCTTTGCCACCCCGACCATGTCGCCCTATTGCGCGGATACCGAGAAATACGATGTGCTGCAGCGCTTGGTGGAAAAGCTCGAAAAGCTGGCCGAAACCGGCGGGACGGTCGCGGGTCGTCCGATCGACCGGGTGGTCACCGTGAACGGTGCCCGGGTGATCCTGGACAACGGCGCCTGGGGGTTGGTGCGCGCCTCGTCCAATACACCGAACCTGGTGGTGGTGTGCGAAAGCCCGGAAAGCGACGCGGAAATGCGCGCGATCTTTGCCGATATCGACGCCGTCATCCGCACAGAACCCGCGGTCGGAGATTACGACCAGACGATCTGAGGCGCCGAACGGCACAACCCGAGGCCCGCGCCGGTTGACGCGGGCCGAAATGGGATAGGTCGCGCAAATATCGCACCGGGCGGCAAGCCCGCCTCAGTCGCGGCCCAGCAATTTCAACAGCTGGGACTTGGCCTCGTCTTCCAGCTTGTCCTTCAGCACTTCTTTGGCGTCCTGGTCCGGCGCCACCTTGACGTCTAATTCGCGTTCCAGTTTCTGCTGCAGCTTGGCCTTGGCATCCTCTTCCAGCGCCTTCAGCTCTTTGTCCGCCCGCGCCTTTGCCGCCGCTTCCAAATCCGGCTGAATGCGCACCGCGGTCCATGGCCCTTTTATCCGGATCGGGATCGACACCCCCTGCCCGGACTTGGCCCGCAATGCCACCGGCGTGAATTGATAGTTGATATCGCGCGCGCCCAGACCCACCCGACCAGCGCCGTCGGCGCGATAGTTCTTGAGGCTCAGCAGCAGGTCGTCATTCTGCAGGTTGCCACCCTGCATCGTCCAACTGGCGGTCAGGCTGTCAAAGACCGTGGTGCCACCGCTGCCGCTGCCGCGCCGCATCAACTGATCCAGATCCACCCCCAGGATCACACCGCGCCCCATGCGCAACGCCCCCGCGCCCGACAGCGAGCGCATGATCGCATCGACCGACCCGCCGGAACCAAGAAACTGCAATTCTCCGGCCGCCTGCCCCTGAATGCGTTCGAACCCCAACAAGGCGCGCTGCGCGGCCAGGATATCGATATCGCGGGCCTTCAGCTTGCCGCCCACGGAAAACCCCTTGCGGTTATTGGCCACCAGCCGTCCGCTGAGATTGCCCTTGAACACCGAAACCCGGTCCAGATGCAGCACCGCGCGCGATCGTTCCAGCGCCAGCCGGGCCTGAACCGAACCCAGTGACAGGTCCGGGGTCCGGAGACCCTGCAGGGTCAGGCTGATCTCGGCATTGGCCAAGCCCAGCGCGCTGGCGTCAATCGGCGCTTTTGACCAGCCATCGCCAGTTGTGCCAGGCGCGGCCGCGGCATCCCCAGCCCCGGCACCCGTACCAGCCGGCGCCAGGTCCAGCACGCCGGCCTGCAACTGCGCGGTGATCTGCGGCACGCCGGTCAGCAGAATATCCGCGGCCCCGCTGAGGCGGTTCTGGTCCAGCTTAGCCGTGATCTCGCGCAGCGCCAGCCGGCCATCGGCGGTATAGGTCACATCCGTCGTGATCTCGGCCGACCGGCCCAGCCCCTGCGGCGGTACGGTGCCCGCCAGCCCAAAACCCGCCAGCATCGCCGCCATGTCGCGCCCCTGCACTGTCAGGCGGCCCGCCGCGTCGCCCGCCATGGCCGCGCGCCCTTGAAACGCCACGGCACCTCCCGGCGCCGCCAGATCGGCCTGCACCGGCACCACCGCGCCTTGCAGAAAAGCCGCCGGCTGCGAGATTTGCGCGGCAATGCTAATCGGCTGACCGGCCGGACGCAGCACCACCGCGATCTCGGCCGCGGCATCGGGATCGGGCCAACGCAGCGTCAGGTCTGTATCAGTCAGGATGATCGGATCGCCTTGTGCCGCGGCGTAGACCAGCGTTGCCCGTTTCAGTTCCAGCAATTCCAGGGTGACCGGCATCTGCCCCGCCCCGGTGTCCGGCGTCGCCGGCACAGAAACGGCCGATGGGTCACCTGGTGCGCCGAGTTCCCAGTTTCCCCGCCCGTCCGGCGCGGTCTGCAGGCGCAGCACCGGCTGCTGGGCCCGGATTTTGGTGATGTGAATGTCGCGCTGCAGCAGGGCAGGCAGCGCGACCCCGATCTCCAGACTGTCGGCGGTCAGCATCGGGTCAGGGCCCGCCCAATCGGCATTGCTCAGTTGCACCGGGCCTGTCCGTATCCCCAGAACCGGCCACAGGCTTATCGAGACATCGCCGCCAATCTGCAGGCTGCGCCCGGTCCGCGCCTCGATCTGGTCGGCTGCGATGCGCGCGATCCGCTCGCCGGGCAACAGCAAAATGCCGCCCAAGACAATGGCCACCGCCGCAACAACAACAATTCCGATCCGTACCAGCCAGCGCATCGCCTACCCCCGACAAAACTGCCCCGACCCTAGCCCGCCGCCGTGGTGCTGCCAACACCGGCCAGGTGTCCAGCGCATTTGTGGCGCGGTTTGGCGTCAGACGTCTGGGGCATCCACGGGTTGCCGCTGGCACCAGCGCCAGGCCGCGACGATCTCGGACACCACCAGGTCGGCATCCGCATCCTGCATCGCGTATCCGATCACCGAAATGCGGATGATCTGGCGGCCCGCCCATTCGCCATGGGTCGGATAGACCCTTCCCCGCTCTTGCACCCGGCGCAGCACCCGCATCGTCTGATCATCCGCGCCAGTTCCCTCGCCACAGGCGACCGTGACCTGATTGCTATGGATCCGGTTCAGAACCGTCAGCCCGGGCTCGCGGGCCAGCCCGTCGGCGATGCGCCCGGCAAGGCGGCAGTGCCGCGTCACCATCTCGCGGACACCGGCCCGGCCCAAATGCCTGAGAATGGCATAGCTGGGAACGCCGCGCGCCCGACGCGACAGCTCCGGCGTGGAATCCGTAGGTTCCCAATGGGCGGTGGTTTCGGGCAGATAGGCGCCCCGGGCCGACATCGACGCGACCAGCGCCGCCCGGTCGCGTACCACCACCATGCCGGCGTCAAACGGCGCGTTCAGCCATTTGTGCAGATCGACCGCCCAACTGTCCGCCAGCTCGACACCGGCCAGCCTGTCGGCCAGTTCAGGGACCGCCGCCAGCCACAGCCCGAACGCCCCGTCCACATGCACCCATCCGCCGCGCGCGCGCACCATCGGAATAAGCTGCGAAAACGGGTCAAACGCGCCGGTATTGATCTGCCCGGCCTGCAAGATCACCAATGGCGGGGCCGAACAGGCTTCCAGTGCCTTTTCAAAGGCCCGGGGGTCGATCCGGCCCTGGGCGTCGGTCGCCACCTGGACTGCACGGGCAGCACCGAAACCGGCATAGCGCAGCGCCGCAAAGGGGGCGGAATGGGCATCCCGCCCGATCAGAACGGGAATTTCCGCGGCCCCGAACAGACCGTCCCGTTCCACGTCCCACCCCTGGTCCGCCAACAGCCGGTTGCGGGCCGCCATCACCCCGACCATGTTCGCGACACTGGCTCCGGTGACCAAACCCGCGCCGCTGCCCGGCGGCAGCGACAACAGATCGATCACCCAGTTGCAGACTGCGCGCTCCATGCCGGTGACGGCGGGTGTTTCAAAGGACGATCCGGCGTTCTGCCCCCAGGCCGAAACCAGGAAATCGGCCGCCACCCCAACCGGGTGCGAGGCCCCCAGCACATATCCGAAAAAGCTAGGGGCCGCCATCTTGTGCAATCCGCCCTCGGACGCCTTGACGATATGGCCGATCACCTCGGTCTCGGACAGCCCGGTTTCTGCCAGGGGTTCCAGAAACGGCGCCACCGCCGCGTCCAGACTCAGCTGCGGACGCGCTTGCCCCTGCCCCAGCGTTTCGCGAAAATCCAGGGCGGCATCGGCGGCCGCCCGGATCGCCTGTGACTGGGCGTCGGTCAATCCCGCCCGTTCCAAGGTCGGTTTGTCCATGTGTTCTCCTGCGTTTTGCCAATCTGGTGGGTCGCGCTATGCCGATCACCCTAGCATGGATGCGCCCCGCGGCCGTGGAAATTTGCAACGCCGGCGCGACGGTTGCCCTTGTCCCGAAGGCGCATCGAGACGCGTTGCCCGCGCGCAGAATCTGGCCGTCCGGCGGGTTGCGGCTCTAGGCATCGCCCCCCGGCCCGTCTATATGCCCGGGGATGAGCACCAACCCGCCCGATCTGCGCCCCGACCTTGCCCCCGCCGCCCGCCTGCGCGACAGCGCCCGCCCGGGCCAGCCGACCATCGGCATGGTCAGTCTGGGCTGCCCAAAGGCATTGGTGGACAGCGAACGCATCCTGACCCGCTTGCGCGCCGAGGGCTATGGCATCTCGCCGGACTATGCCGGGGCCGACGCGGTCATCGTCAATACCTGCGGATTTCTGGACAGCGCCAAGGCCGAAAGCCTGGATGCCATCGGCGAAGCCCTGACCGAAAACGGCCGGGTCATCGTCACCGGGTGTCTGGGGGCCGAGCCGGATTACATCCGCGAGCATCACCCGCGCATCCTGGCCGTTACTGGCCCGCATCAATATGAACAGGTGCTGGACGCCGTTCACACCGCGGTGCCGCCCGACCCGGACCCTTTCGTCGATCTGTTGCCCGCCACCGGTGTTTCCCTGACACCGCGTCACTATAGTTATCTAAAGATTTCCGAAGGTTGCAATCACAAGTGCAAGTTTTGCATCATCCCGGACATGCGCGGAAGACTGGCCAGCCGTCCCGCGCGCGCGGTGCTGCGCGAGGCCGAAAAACTGGTCGGGAACGGTGTGCGCGAATTGCTGGTGATCAGCCAGGACACCAGCGCTTATGGCACCGACCACCGGGATCGCGACGCGAAACACCCGATCCTGCCGCTGGCCCGCGACCTGGGCAGCCTGGGTGCCTGGGTGCGGCTGCACTATGTCTATCCCTATCCGTTCGTGCGCGATCTGGTGCCGCTGATGGCGGACCCGGCCAATGGTGTGCTGCCTTATCTGGACATCCCGTTCCAGCACGCCCACCCGGACACGCTGAAACGCATGGCGCGGCCCGCCGCCGCCGCGCGGACGCTGGATGAAATCGCCGCCTGGCGTGCGATCTGCCCCGAGATCACCCTGCGCAGCACCTTCATCGTCGGCTATCCCGGCGAGACCGAAGCCGAGTTTCAGACCCTGCTGGACTGGATGGACGAGGCGCAACTGGATCGCGTCGGCTGCTTTCAATACGAAAACGTCGCCGGTGCCCGCAGCAACGCCCTGCCCGATCACGTGCCCGACGCCGTGAAACAGGACCGCTGGAACCGGTTCATGGAAAAGGCCCAGACCATATCCGGGGCGAAACTGGCCGCAAAGGTCGGCCGGACCCTGCAGGCGATCGTCGACGAGATCGATGACGAGGCCGCCACCTGCCGCACCATGGCCGACGCCCCCGAGATCGACGGCAACCTGTTTATCGATCAGGGCTTTGCCGGCTTGAAACCCGGCGATGTCGTATCGGTCGAGGTTGATGAAGCGGGCGAATATGATCTGTGGGGCAAGCTGAAGGAATAGCGCCGCCTCGGGCAGAGCGCCATGGGACGACCGGTCAACCCCGAAACACCGCAGGAACAGCGGCGCAGCTTTTGGTTGCCGACCGGCATGCTTTCGCTATCCTGCCCGTTACCAATCAGGGAGAGCCATCCATGTCCGACGCACCGATCATTGCCCAGAAAGCCCCGTTTCCGGTCGAGGTGACCGAAGGGAAAACCTATTTCTGGTGCGCCTGCGGGCGGTCGGCGAAGCAGCCGTTTTGCGATGGCAGCCACAAGGACACCGGATTCAGCCCGATGAAATACACCGCCGAGGCCGACAAAAAGCTGTTCTTTTGCGGCTGCAAGCATTCGGCCAAGAAACCGCTCTGCGACGGCAGCCATTCCAAGCTGGACACCTGAATACGGCCCCGCAGGGTCAGCGACTGCGGTGGTCCAGATAATGGCGCACGGCATCCTGCACCCGGCGGAACCGGTCGCCGCCCAGCTTGCGGCCCCCGAACCAGCGCGTCACCACGACGATATGGCCGTGCAGCCCTTCGCGTTCCAGCATCCGCACGATCACCATGCCCGCGCCGGATTCGCCGTCGTCGTTCTTGACCGGCCCTTCGGGCAGCAGCACCGCCCAGCTGTTATGGGTCGCGCGGGCGAATTTCCGGTCGCGGCACAGGGTCTTGACGAAATCGCGGGCCGCTTCGCGGCTGTCCACCATGCCGCCCGAGACCGCGTATTTGCTGCCCCGGTCGCTGAAAATGCCGTCAAAGACCTGCACCCTAACGTGTCAGCCGTTCCAGAGCCCGGCCATTGGCCCATGTGCCATGCAACGCGCCATCCTGCATGATCACATAGACGACCGGGTAGGAATCGCCCCAGTCGACCGTGATCACCCGCCCCTGCCGGATACCGGTGCCGCTGTAGGCCTGTGTCCCGACCTGCCAGGCCATTGCGACCGACTCGCCGGTCTGCGTGATCCGCACGCTGCCGGAATAGGTCGATCCGTCCGGGTTGCGGCCCTCGGCCCGATACAGGCCGGTCACCGAATTTTGTGCCAGAACCGGTCCGGTCACCAGCCCTGCCAGAATCAGACCCGCGGCCATGCGCCGGGATATGCGCGCCATCATCAAGCTGCCTCCTGTCGCTTTCCCGCCCAGCATTGCCCGGCGACGGGCGCGAGTCACGCGGTTTCAGTCCGAGCGCAGCCGCGTCAGCAGGTCCCGGTGCATGCAGTGATCGGGCGGCTCGGCGCTGGCGCCGGTCTGGCGCGCCAGCCAGCGCTGACAGATCACCTGACAACCGCCGGCCTGACAGCGGGCGACCATCTCGCGGTATTCCACCGGAGTGAGCCGGCCCTCTTGCATCGCCCTGGAAAGACTGACGCCCATCACCCGGGCCACCGAACGGGTCAGCCAGAAATGCTTGTCGACCCGGTTGAGACCTGCGGATGAACCGTCCATCTCAGGCGTCCTCGGTCTGTCTTTCGCCAGCGCGCCGGCGCAGGTCCCGGAACCGGCCCCGGTTCGGGCAGGTTTCTGGCGCATCGCCAGCATCGCCATGACCATCCAGCCAGTCCGGGCATTCCCCGGCCCAGCCACAGTCTCGGCAGCGCTGGACCATATCGGCCCATTCATCCTGTCGCAGGTCACCGCTTTTATACAGCGCCACCGGATCGACGCGCGTGACCATTGCCATCCGCGTCGCCAGCCGCACATGGTGCATCAGATTGCCCAGCACCCGCATTGTTCGCCTCCGTTGCGCCGCCGCGTTTCGCGACCGAAAACTGGGGTCGCTCGCACGCGCCCCGCCTGTTGCGATTCAATCTAACGCTGTCCAGAGCCGGCGCTTTGACACAGGTCAAGCCTCTGGCGTCCCGATGCCGAACGGGCCGGTCGCCGGACAAGGGGACGAGGCCGGGTACTCACACGCCCAACGCGCCCAAGGTGCGCCTGACGGTTTCAACGCGGGCGGCATTGGGCGGGTGACTGCCCAGGAACCGGTCGCCCGGGTCAGGAATACGGGTGAAGAATTCGGCGCCCCTGAGCGGGTCAAACCCTGCGCGATAGGTGATGACCGTGCCCAGTTGATCCGCCTCCAGTTCGAAATCCTTGGAATAGGCGCGAGCGCCCACCACGGCGCCCAACTCCTGCGCGCTGGCAACCTCGCTGGCGCCGCCGCCGGTCAGCGTGGCCAGACCACCGAATATTTCCGCCGCGGTCGCCGAATTCAGGCGCTGGCGCGTCAGGTGATTGGCGATGTGATGCGCCGCCTCATGTCCCATGACAAAGGCCATCTCATCGGCATTGCGCACGCTGCCGATCAACGAGGCAGTAAAGGTCAGAACCGGGCGACCGCGCTCGTCTTCGCTTTGAAAGGCGTTGGGCTGGGCCCGCGGGTTCGGATCGACGGCAATCAGAAAGTCGCAGTTCACGCCGCGTCCCTGACGCCGGCATTCGTGTTCTGCGACAGGTTCAACCTGGCGCACGACCTGGGTGAACATCCGCGCAGCCTGTTCGGGTGACAAAGCTTGCCCCTGCGACACGGTCGGCTGACTTTGCGGCGCAGGTGCAACCCCGACATCGCAGGCAGCCAGTCCCGCCGCGACCAGAACCAGCGTTACTCTCCAACGCATGTCGTCCTCCGCATGTCCTGCTCCTCTGATACTCTGCGCCATCGCGCTGACGGCTTTACCCTAGCACGGCAAAACGCACCCGTCAGCGCTCCGCACGCTGCTGCACCCTTGCCAAGGGCGCGGCACACCGTCAGGGTGATCGCATGTTTTCGATCGAGCACGAATTTGATGCCACTGTCATCACCCTGGTGGACGAGGGCGCCGCGCCGCTGCAGGAAGACGTGACCATCAACAGCTTCGCTGAATGCGTCACCCTCGAACAGCTGGACCCGCGCACCGACACGGTGCACAAGATCACCCTGTCACCGGAACAGTTGCGCGACCTGGCCGCTGCTCTTGACCTGCCCGAAGGTGTCTATCAGCTGCGCGCGGTTCCCGGGCCGGAATAGCGGAACCGCTTTGTGCGCGCGGTCTGGCCCCGCACCAGTGTCAGGTGCGACGGCGCCACCCCCATCGCCTGCGCCAGCAGCGCCTGAACCGCAGCGTTCGCCTTGCCGTTTTCCGGTGCGGCCGTCACCGCAGCCCGCAATTCGGCCCCTGAGCGCCCAAGCCGCGTCGCTGCAGCCTTGGGTGTGACGCGCACGGTAATTTCGGTGCCCGGCCGCGCCAGGTCCGACAGGTCCGGCAGGTCTTTGATCCTGGGTTTCGCCATGGGCACAGTCTGCGCCGGTTCCACGCCGGTGCGCCATAGACATTTTCCCCGCTGCGGCGGTATTTTCCGCAGGCAGAATACGGGGGTGGGCACGCGATGACGACGGGGTTTTTCTGGGACGAGCGGTGTTTCTGGCATGCCGGGGGCAATTATGTGTTCACTCTGCCGATCGGCGGGCTGGTGCAGCCGCAGGTCGCCGGGGGCCTGCCGGAAAACCCCGAAACGAAACGGCGGCTGAAGAACCTGATGGACGTGACCGGCCTGACCGCCGAACTGGCTGCCCAGCGTGCCGAACCGGCCGGAAGTCAGGATCTGCTTAGAGTGCATCCAGAAAGCTATCTGACCGAATTCAAAAGATTGTCCGATGCCGGTGGTGGTGAATTGGGCCGACGCACCCCGTTTGCTGCCGGCGGCTACGAAATTGCAACCCTGTCCGCCGGCCTGGCCCTGGCCGCTGTCGATGCGGTGCTGACCGGACGTCTGGACAATGCCTATGCCCTGTCGCGTCCGCCTGGGCATCATTGCCTGCCGGACTTTCCCAACGGGTTCTGCCTGCTGGCCAATATCGCCATTGCCATCGAGGCGGCCAGGGTCCGGCACGGTCTGGGCCGGGTCGCGGTGGTGGACTGGGACGTGCATCACGGCAACGGCACCGAGGCGATTTTCTACGACCGCGCCGATGTGCTGACGATCTCGGTGCATCAAGAAGGAAACTATCCGCTGGACACCGGCGCGATCACCGATCGCGGGCGTGGCGCCGGCGCCGGCTATAACATGAATATCCCGTTGCCCGCCGGGGCCGGCCATACCGCCTATCTGGCAGTGATGGACGAAATCGTGCGCCCGGCGCTGGAGGCATACAGGCCCGACATGATTATCGTCGCCTGCGGGTTTGACGCCGCCGCCTGCGATCCGCTGGCCCGAATGCTGGCCACGGCGGACACGTTCCGGCAGATGACGATACGGGTCAAACAGGCAGCGCAGGACCTGTGCGACGGGCGGCTGGTTCTGGTGCACGAGGGCGGCTATTCCGAAATGTACGTGCCATTTTGCGGCCATGCGACGCTGGAGGCGCTGTCGGGCAGCACGGTGACCGCGCCCGACCCTATGGCCGAAGCCTTTGCGGTACGCCAGCCTTCGCCGCGATTCGATGCGTTCCTGCGCGCCGTCGTGCGCGACGCGGCAACCGAGCTGCGGCCGGTTGCCGGTTGATTTCGCGCCGGGTTTTCCGGATTTCGGGTTGAAACTCGGGTTTGGACAGCCGACATCAGGGCCAAAGACAGAACAAGGCCGATGTCATGCCCGATCCCAGCCCCGCCGCGCTCGAATTCCTGCTCTCTCGCCGCTCGCGCCCGGCCAAGACCCTGGCGCCGCCGGCTCCGGACCGCGCGCAGCTGATGCCGATCCTGACCGCCGCGGCCCGCAGCCCGGATCACGGCAAGCTGGAACCCTGGCGGTTCGTCGTCATCCGCGGTGTGGCCATGGCCCGACTGGCCAATCTGGTGGAGATCCGCGGAGCAGCCCTGGGTAAATCCTCTGAGGACATCGCCAAGGCCCGCAGCCAGTTCGACCAGGGCCATCTGGCCGTGGCCGTCATTGAGGTGCAAAAACCCAGCGACAAGATCCCGCCGATCGAACAGAGCTATTCCGCCGGAGCGGTCTGTGTGGCGCTGCTGAACGCGGCGCTGGCCTCGGGCTGGGGCGCCAACTGGCTCAGCGGCTGGCCCAGCCATGACGCCACCTTTTGCCAACAGGGGCTGGGACTGCGGGACAACGAACGCATCGCCGGCTTCATCCATATCGGCACCGAACGCAGCGCCCCGCCGGAACGCCCGAGACCTGACCTGGACGCCATTACCGAATGGAAGGACGCATGATTTTTTCCGCCTTTTCAAAAGCGGTGAGCCAGATGGGCGATCCGCGGTTCCGCCGCGTTCTGCTGACCGGCATCGCTCTGACCATCGCGCTGCTGATTGCAGCCAGCGCCGCGTTCATCGCGCTGGTCAACTGGCTGGTGGGCGGCGACGTCACCCTGCCGCTGCTGGGCCAGGTGGCCTGGGTCGACGATCTGCTCAGCTGGGCTTCGGTGGGGCTGATGATGGTGCTGTCGGTCTTTCTGATGGTGCCGGTCGCCTCGGCCATCACATCGATGTTCCTGGATGACGTGGCGCAGGCGGTCGAGGATCGGCATTATCCGGGCCTGCCGCAGGTGCCCGGCGTGCCCCTGGGCGAGGCGTTGCGCGACACGGTGAACTTTCTGGGCGTGCTGATCGGCGCCAACCTGCTGGCGCTGATCCTCTATGTGATCTTCACACCTTTTGCGCCGTTCATCTTCTGGGCGCTGAACGGGTTCCTGCTGGGGCGGGAATACTTCACGCTGGCGGCAATGCGGCGTGTCGGACGTGCCGGCGCCAAACAGTTGCGCGCACAACATCGCGGGACGATCTGGCTGGCCGGTGTCCTGATGGCCATCCCGCTGTCGGTGCCGCTGCTGAACCTGCTGATTCCGATCCTGGGGGCGGCCACCTTTACCCACATCTTTCATGCGGTTCAGCGGCAACCCTAGGTCCCGCGTCAATCCAGCCGCACGATGTCCGCGCCGTTCCAGTACCAGACGAACCGGCAGGGCTGACGGCCGCGCGCCTGGCATTCGACCATCGACCCTGCGGTCGCGACGCCCATCCTGCCATTGCTCAGGGGTTGCAGTTCGACCCCCAGCGCCAACAGATCCTCGGGTTGGCCGCGCCGCGGGAACAGCGCACTGACAAACAGTTGGGCCGAACACATCGAAGCGCCGCAAAAAGGGCGCGGATAGCCGCCGCTGCAGGTGATCTCGCTCCAGTCGACCACGACATCCGTTTGCCCGTCACCGTCAATATCACCGCTCAGATAGGCCTTTGGGCCGATGATGGCGGGCCCGCCACAACCCGATTGCACCGCCGCCTCGGCGATCTCGCGCATCGGCACCTGGCGCGGCAGCGGCGCGGCGACACTGTGCCAGGGCAGGCCGATGGATGTGAACATGGTCTGACAATGGCGGGTCAACTGCGCCAGGGCCGGGCCAAACCCCGTTGCCGATACGCGGCGCGACCCCGCGTCGCTGCGCAGCTCGAAACTGTCCGGCCCGCTGATTGCAGCAAACACCGGATCGGTGGCCGGCAAATCGACTTCCCATGTCGCGAACAGCTCGTTCCAGCGGATCGGGGGCAGACGGTGACCGGTGCTGCCGATCACCACCAGCACGTCCCGTCGCGCAGATTCCATGCCTTGCGGCACACCGATGGTTTCCGGGTCGAAATAGAGGCGGAACGCATCGCGCGGCGTGATGTCAGGCTCCATGTTGCCGGTCTGTGCCGCAGTCAGGCCCTGTGGGGACCTTTCGCCGCAAAGCACCGCAAAACCCGGCCCTGGCGAAAGGCTGATCGCGGCGCTGAAAAACGAACCGTCGTCAAAAGTTGCAAACCGCCACTCCTGAGCCTGGACCGAAACCGACGCCGTCGTGCAGAGCAGACCGGCTGTCAGACGCGCCAAAAAGAACCGCATGCGGTTAAGGCGTGCCCAGCAGCCAGCGCCCATCGGCGGATTTGCACATGCTGTTGCGCAGCTCGACCTGTTTTGCGTCGCCATTTGGGTGAATGAAATGCTGCAGATACACGCAATTGCCGCGAATGGCCGCTACACGCACCGTACCGCGCGATGCGGTTTCCGGGTTCGACCAGGACGTCTTGCGACCCGGCTGCGGGCTGGCATGTTGCAACAGCCTCATTTCGGCATCTCCCATCATGTCGAAATCGTCGGGGCTGAGACCGGACTGGCGGAGGATCTTGGCCAATGGTTTCGCAGTGCCAACCGGGGCAACCCCGACCGACAGCGTCAACGCCAGCAACAGGGTCAAAATATGTTTCATCATTTCCTCGCTTCGGTCAGCCGCAACAGGTCCGGGGCCATCGTTACAACGCCACCCGGAGCTTGTCCAAACCTGACCGTCCAAACCCGGAATTTTCTTGTCAGCGCGCATGATCTTCAAAAAATGGCGAAGAATCCTATCTGACGCTCGCACCTTGGTCATCGGCCTGCTTTGGCTGCATAGTGCGCAGAACCATCCAAGGGGGTCCAGATGTCCGCGCCAACTTATTACGCACCCCAGGGGGGGCACCCGCCACAACAGCAACTGCTGACCGACCGGGCGATGTTCACCGAGGCTTATGCGGTGATCCCGAAAGGAACGATGCGCGACATCACCACCAGTTTTCTGCCGCATTGGCACGACACGCGCCTGTGGGTGATCGCCCGCCCGTTGACCGGCTTTGCCGAAACCTTTTCGCATTACATCATGGAGGTCGCCGCCGGCGGCGGCAGCGACAGCCCGGAAACCGACCCCGAGGCCGAGGGCGTGCTGTTCGTGGTCGAGGGCGCCGTGACGCTGACCGTCGCCGGGGACCGTCACGTGCTGGAACCGGGGGGCTATGCCTATCTGCCGGCGGGCTGTGCCTGGACCCTGCACAACCATGCCGGGCCGGCAGCGCGGTTCCACTGGATCCGCAAGGCCTATGACCCCGCCCCCGGGCTGGACGCGCCGGACCCGATCATCACCAACGAGGCCGATATCGCCCCCAGTCCGATGCCCGGCACCGAGGGACGCTGGGCCACCACCCGGTTCGTCGATCCGGCGGATCTGCGCCACGACATGCATGTCACCATCGTGACCTTTCAGCCCGGCGGCGTCATTCCGTTTCTGGAAACCCATGTGATGGAACACGGGCTCTACGTACTGCAGGGCAAGGCGGTTTACCGGCTTAACCAGGACTGGGTCGAGGTCGAGGCCGGCGATTACATGTGGCTGCGCGCCTTCTGCCCGCAGGCCTGCTATGCCGGCGGGCCGGGCCCTTTTCGATATTTGCTCTACAAGGATGTGAACCGGCACATGCCGCTGCGCCTGTCAAAACGCTGAATTCAACCCGAAATCCTTGCAGCCATCGGCGCATCGGCTACAGTCGGGCACGCAAGGCACCGGTCGGCCACGGTCCGCCGGTGCCCCGAAACACAGCGAACCCAGCGGAGACCGGCCCGATGAAAACTATGACCCTGACGCTGACACAGTCCCTGATTCTGGCGCTTGGCCTTGCGGGTTGCACGACGCCGGTCTGGACCGATCAGCGCGTTCAGAAACAGGTGCAGGTTCTGGGGCGCACCTGGACCGTGACGCCGGATGCAAAGAAACCCGATGCCTATATTGCCAGCCGCGACAACAACAACCTGAACCCCTTTGGCAAACCGGTGGCACGGCGCACCCCGCAGGCGGTCAGGGCGCTGGAACTGGCCACCGGCTGCAAGGTGGTTCCCGGCACGCTCTCGCAGAACGTCTCGGCCGAGTTCCGCGCCGACATGGCCTGCACCCGCTGACCACGGTGAGGAACCTTAGGCGGCGACATGTCCGACGCTTCGACCGCGCGCTGATCCAGGCATCGGGCAGCCTCTTTTCGCGCAGCTAAGGACGCCGAAACCACCGCAAACCGCGGCGATATCATTGAGCTTGATTTGCAGCCCTGTCATACCCCAGCCATGCGTATTGCGATCAACGGATTCGGCCGCATCGGCCGCACGATCTTGCGGCAGATTCTGACTCTGCCGCAGCACCGCGACATAGAGGTCGCGGTGATCAACGACATCGCCCCCGCAGACATGCTGGCCTATCTGTTCCAGTATGACAGCACCTTTGGTCCCCTGCCCCACGAGGTCAACGCCGCGAACGGGCATTTGTCGGCCGCCGGTCGCCGGATCGCGCTGTCGCACGAAACCGATCTGACCCGACTGGATCTGAGCGGCGTCGATGTGGTGCTGGAATGCACCGGCATTGCCCGCAGCTCTGACGTGGCCGAGCGCGGTCTGGCGGCGGGGGCCGGCGCGGTGCTGATCTCGGGGCCATCGCCGGCGGCCGAGGTCACCGTGGTGCTGGGCGCAAACGAGCACGAAATGGGGGCTGCGCGGATCGTGTCCAACGCCTCGTGCACGACCAACGCGCTGGCTCCCCTGTTGCGCGAACTGGACCGTCTGGCCGGAATCGAAACCGCCCATATGACCACGATCCATTGCTATACCAACAGCCAGCCGATGGTGGACGCGCCGCGCGGCGACCCGGCACGCAGCCGGGCCGGGGCCTTGTCGATGGTTCCCACCACGACCAGCGCCACGCAGCTGATCGATCAGGTTCTGCCCGATCTTGCCGGACGCATCAGCGGTGCCGCGCTGCGGGTACCGACCGCCAGCGTCTCGGCTGTCGATCTGGTGGCCAGTCTGGGCCGGGAGATGGACGAGGCCGGGTTTCTGGCAGACCTGCGCACCGCTGTGGCGGACTCGCCGGTGCTGGGTTGGACCGACCGGCCACTGGTGTCGACCGACCTGCGCACCCGCCCCGAGTCGCTGATCATCGCCGCACCGGAAACCCGCATGACCGGCGCCCGTCAGGTCCGGGTGTTCGGCTGGTACGACAATGAATGGGGCTTTTCCGCGCGCATGCTGGATATCGCCGCGCGGATGCACGAGAACGGGACGCGCTGACGCCCCGCTCTTCTGTTTCAGGTATGCCGATCAGACGTGATCGTCCCTGGTGATCGACCCGCGGCCATGTCCGGCCATGCCGCCAGACACTTCTTCGGTCGCCTCGTCCGCCAGTTCCTCGGGCAGGATCAGGTTCAGCACGATGGCAATCAGCGCGGCCGGCAGGATCCCCGAGGCCCCCAGGATACGCAGCGAATCCGGCAGGTTCTGCAGCGCGTTGGCCGAGCCCGGCGCGACGTTCATCACTTCGAGTTGCAAGCCCAGACCGACCGAGATCGCCACCGCAAAGATCACCATGTTGCGGCGATTCCAGTTCACGTCCGACAGCATCGAGATGCCGGCTGCCACGACCATGCCGAACATCACGATTACGCCCCCGCCCAGCACCTCGATCGGGATGGTGCGGATCAGCCCGCCGATCTTGGGCACCAGCCCGCAGAAGATCAGGAAAACCGCACCGATGGTGACGACATGGCGGCTCATGACCCCGGTCATGGCGATCAGCCCGACATTCTGGCTGAACGAGGTGTTGGGAAAGCCCCCGAACAGCCCGGCCAGGGCGCTGCCGAACCCGTCGGCAAAGGTGGCGCCGGTGATCTCCTTGTCGGTGGCCTCGCGCCCGGCGCCGCCTTTGGTGATACCCGACACGTCGCCGACGGTTTCCACCGCCGAGACAAAGGCCATCAGGCAGAAGCCGATAAAGGCGGCAGTGCTGAATTCAAAGCCGTATTTCAGGGGCTGCGGCAGGGCAAAGGCGGCCGCGCCGTTCCAGCTGCTGCCGATGGCGTCAAAGGTCAGCATGCCCATGAGCAGCGCATAGATATATCCGACGATGATGCCGATCAGCACCGCCGAGACCGCCAGCATGCCCCGGGCAAAGAATTTCAGCCCCAGGGTGACGAAAATCACCACCAGCGCCGCCGACCAGTTCAGCATGCTGCCATATTCCGGCAGGTTGCGCATCTTGGCGGGCACGCCCCCGGCGGCATATTCGATGCCCACCTTGACCAGCGCCAGGCCGATCATCGTCACCACCAGCCCGGTCACCAGCGGCGGCAGGGCAAAGCGGATCCGGCCGATGAACGTGCCCAGAAAGGCATGGAACAGGCCGCCCAGAATGACACCGCCAAACAGCGCGGCCAGCCCGTCGACCCCCTTGCCCGCGACCAGCGGGATCATGATCGGGATAAAGGCGAACGAGGTGCCCTGCACGATCGGCAGCGCCGCCCCCACCGGCCCCAGCGTGACGGTCTGCAACAGGGTCGCGACCCCGGCGAACAGCATCGACATCTGGATCAGGTACAAGAGTTCGGGAAAATCCGGCGAATTCGAGCCGAAACCGAAACCGGCGGCACCGGCAACGATGATCGCGGGCGTCACGTTCGAGATGAACATGGCCAGCACGTGCTGGATGCCCAGGGGAATCGCCTTGTGTAAAACCGGGGTATAGTTGGGATCGCGCAGCTGTTCCGCGGTCCCGATGGAAGTGTCAGCCATGTCAATTCTCTCTGTTTCGTCATGGGGATCGAACCGCTTCTGCCGGCGGCTTCGAATTGGCGGGCCCTCGGGTCTGGTCGAAAACCCGCGCGAGGTCGGCGGCGATCTACGGCTTTAGTTCCGGACCGTCATAGTCCACGGAGACTTCGATTGTACCGTCTATGATCTGCTGGCGCAGTTCATCCAGTTTCGCGCGCACATCGTCTGGAACATCGGGCGCCAGTGCCAGTGATACGGCATCGGGGTTGTCCAGGCCGATCCGCACGATCGTGCCCGGCTGCCAGGTGCCGTTCTTCACATCGCGCGCAGCCTGCAGGCCCGGGATGCTGACATTGGCAATTGCCGACGCCACAAACACGTCCGGATGATCCGGATACCAGTCTCGTACGTTACCGATCTGCTTGACGCCATGTTCGCGCATCGCGTCGATGGCGCCGCTGCGCCCGGCGTTCAGCATGGTGAACACGATGTCGGCTTTTTCGTCGATTTGCTGTTTGGCCACACGATAGGACAAGGCGTTGTCATCCTGGTTGCCCGCAAAGATTGTCAGGAACTTGGCGTCGGGGTTGGTGTGCATCAGCCCGTTGTAGAACCCGCCGCGCCCTTTCAGACCCGGCTTGACCCGGATACCGGAAATATGTCCGACCACGCCAGTCTGTGTCATCAACCCGCTCATTGCGCCGGCCAGCCAGGCGCTTTCCTCCTGCAGCACTTCATAGCTGGACAGGTTTGGCCCGGTCACCGCTCCCTGGACCACGACAAACTTGACGTCCGGAAACTCGGCGGCGACGATCTCGGCGGCCTTGTTGTTCTGACCACCATGCGCAATCACCAGATCGGGGTTTTCGGCCGCCAATGTGCGCAGAGCCTCGGCCAGCAATTCGGGCTCGGGGGCGACGCCGTCGATATAGCTGGTCTTTGCGCCCAACTCGTCGCCGATGGCGACCAGACCGTTATACCCGGCTTGCATGAAACCCTTGTCGTCGATCTGGCCGGCCAGCAACATCGACACCGAAAACTGTTCGGTGTCCGCGAAAGCGGTTAGCGGCAGAACCGCAATCGAAAGGGCCATTCCCAAGACTTGCCGTTTTGTCCTTCGCGTCATCACATGTTCTCCCATGTTGTGATGGGCGCAAGCCTATCCAGTTTGGCCGCTCAGCCTAGCGAGATTTCCGGCGAAGGACCTTCAAAAAAATCAGAAGCACCCGTTCAAAGTGAAATACAACCCATTGTATTAATTAGGTTTTAATATCATCTTGCAGCCAAATCCAACCCGCCTCCGGATGGAACAGCGGGCTTGGAAAGACTGTCGAAAATTCCGACGGTACAGCGCTCAGTTTGAGGGTCCGAGGATCCTGTAGGGTTGCGCGAACCAGTGTTCCTGCAGGTTGTCGCCTGCGCCGATACGATCCAGCACGGCGAACAAGCCGGGCGCGTGCAACGGGGTCAACACGCCGTGCCAAATGCCCCGATGATAGTTCACCGCCTGCCCCGGTTCGGTGCGAAAGGCCAGCGGCTCTCCCGGCATGCCGCCGTCATCCGGCGCGACCACCACCAGAAACGGCTGGTGGCTCATGGGCACAAAGGCCTGGCTGCCCTGGGGGTGGCGTTCGACCATGTCCAGCCTCAGGGGCAGCGCGCGGGGATTGGCGTCAAACAGGCTGAGCCCGGCGCGGCCATCGGAAAAATCTAGCCGGGCGCGGTCGTGATAACGTCCGCACTGGCCCTGATTGATGATCTTGTCGGGCGCCCCGGCGCAATCGATCAGATCGCCGAACGGCGCGAAACCCTGTGCCGAAATCGGCTGGATAACGATGTCGCGGCTCATGACGGCAGCAGGTCGCGCAGACGCAGTTCGGCGATGCGCTCGACCTGACGGCAGGCTTCGTCGAACTCGGTTTCGCGGTCATTGCCGATGCGGCGTTCAAACGCCGAGCGGATCGACGCCTTGGTGTTGTCGCGCACCGCGATGATGAAAGGAAACCCCTGCTTTGCCACGTATTCGGTATTCAGCCGGGTAAAGGTCTGGCGTTCGTCGTCCGTCAGCATGTCCAGCCCGGCCCCGGCCTGTTCGGACGTGCTTTCGGCGGTCAGTTGTCCCGCCGCCGCCAGCTTGCCCGCCAGATCCGGGTGCGCGGTCAGCACGCTCAGGCGTTCAGCCTCACTGGCCGAGCGGAACATGCGCGCCAAAGCATTGTGCAACCCGCCGGCCGTGTCATGCGCCGGCCCCAGCTCCAGGTCAAAGGCTCGCTCGGCGATCCAGGCGGAATGTTCAAACACCCCACCATAAGCGGCCACAAAAGCGGCCCGATCCATCTGCGAGGGGCGCGGGCGGTCCACCGGCGGATGGGTCTGCGCCCAGTGCCGGGCGATGTCCAACCGGGTCGCGAACCAGACATCCGCATGCGCGCGCACATGATCCAGGAACCGCCGCAGCGCCATCACTCGTCCGGGTCGGCCGATCAGGCGGCAATGCAGGCCGATCGACAGCATCTTGGGCGCACCGGCCGCGCCTTCGGCATAGAGCGCGTCGAAACTGTCCCTGAGATAGGCAAAGAACTGATCGCCCGAATTGAACCCCTGCGGCGTGGCGAACCGCATGTCGTTGCAGTCCAGCGTATAGGGCACCAGCAACTGATCGCGATCCCCGAACCGCTGCCAATAGGGCAGATCGTCGGCATAGGTATCGGCGACATAGTCGAACCCGCCTTCTTCGGCAGCCAGCCGCACGGTGTTGTCCGAGCAGCGCCCGGTATACCAGCCGCGCGGGCGCTCTCCGACGACCTCGGTATGCAGGCGGATCGCCTCGGCCATGTCGGCGCGTTCGGCCTCGGGGTCGGCATCCTTGTATTCGACCCATTTCAACCCGTGGCTGGCGATCTCCCAGCCAGCGGACTTCATCGCCGCGACCTGATCCGGCGAACGCGCCAGCGCCGAGGCCACACCATAGACGGTGACCGGCAGATCGCTCAGCAAACGGTGCAGCCGCCAGAACCCGGCCCGGGCGCCGTATTCATAGATCGATTCCATGTTCCAGTGCCGCTGGCCCGGCCATTGCGAGGCGCCGACGATCTCGGACAAAAAGGCTTCGGATGCGGCGTCGCCATGCAGCACGCAGTTTTCGCCGCCCTCTTCATAGTTCAGAACGATCTGCACGGCGATCTTTGCACCGCCCGGCCATTTGGCGTCAGGCGGGGTCGCGCCGTACCCGATCATGTCGCGTGGATATCGAGTCATCTCTGCCCTCCGGTTTCCGCCCCTTGTAAATCAGAACAATGCGCGATGTTTTCAAAAAATGCAGAAAACACTATCGGCAAAGCAGGGTTTGCAACGGGTGCCGGACTGCGGCACACCAATTCAGCGACAGGAGGATCGACGATGACCGGATATCTGACAACCCATGTTCTGGATACGGCCCGGGGCTGCCCCGCCGAGGGGCTTAGGATCGAACTGTTCCGCATCGACGGCGCTGAACGGCACCTGATCCGCAGCCTGATCACCAATGATGACGGGCGGACCGATGAACAGATCCTGCCGGCCGCGGAATTCGCCACCGGCGAGTATGAACTGGTGTTTCACGCCGGTGCCTATCTGGATGCCATTGGCACACCGCCCGAACAGCCGCGTTTTCTGGATGTCATCCCGCTGCGCTTTGGCATGTCCGAAGCGGCGCATTACCATGTGCCCCTGCTGCTGTCGCCCTTTGGCTATGCCACCTATCGCGGCAGCTGAACCGAGGCTTCGGCGGTGCGCACCGCCGCCCCCATGCGGTCGGCGGTAAACTCCATGAACAGCCGGGTCTTGGGGTCCTGGTGCCGCCGATGGGTATAGAGACAGGCCATCTGCACCGGCACCGGGGGCGTCTGTCGCGCCACCGGCACCAGATCGCCCGACAGGATATGGTCGGCCACTTCGAAAACCGGTTTCATCGCGATCCCCTGCCCGGACAGGGCCCAGTCGGTCAGCACGTCGCCATCATCGCATTCATAGCGCCCCGACACGGCGAATTTCTGCGGCCCGTCGGGAGTGTCCAGCAGCCACTGGAACTCGGTTGCGCCGGGAAAGCGCAGGTTCAGGCAGTCATGCGCGCCGTTCACCAGTTCCTTGCCCGATTGCGGGCAGCCATGCGCCGCGACATAGGACGGGGCGGCAACCAGCACCCGCTGGCACTCGGCGATCTTGCGGATGCGCAGGTTGCTGTCGGCGGGCCGGCCCAGGAAAAAAGCCAGATCCAGCCCCTCGGTGGTCAGATCCACGGACCGGTCGGTCAGCCGCAGGCGCATGTCGATCTGCGGATATTCGGTCAGAAACGCCGGCACATGCGGCGCCACCAGACGCCGCCCAACCCCCAGCGGCGCCGCCACATACAGCGATCCGCGCGGATTTTCGGTCAGATTGACCACCTGCGCCTCGGCCTCTTCCACCGCATCCAGAACCGCGCAGGCCCCGCCATAAAATGCCTGGCCCTGCTCGGTCGGCGTCAGATTGCGCGTGGTGCGCTGGAACAGGCGCACGTTCAGATATTCTTCGAGCTGGGATATCCGTGCCGAGGTCACCGCCGGGGAAATCCGCAGATCCCGGCCCGCCGCCGACATGCTGCCCAGTTCATAGACCCGCACAAAGGTTCTGATGTTGTCGAAATAGGACATTGTTCCAGAATTTTTGATACAGCTTGGTACTATATCGGAATACCGAAAAACCGCCGTCTTGCCTAGTCTGTCGGCAGCACAACAGGAGAGCCACGATGTATGATTTTGCCATATTCTGGGACTGGATCGCCTTTGCCGTGCGCTGGCTGCACGTGATCACGGCAATGGCCTGGATCGGTTCGTCCTTTTATTTCATCGCGTTGGATCTGGGGCTGCGCAAGGCGCCGGATCTGCCGGCGGGCGCGCATGGCGAGGAATGGCAGGTGCATGGCGGCGGGTTCTATCACATCCGCAAATACCTGGTCGCCCCGGCGGAAATGCCCGATCACCTGATCTGGTTCAAATGGGAAAGCTACACGACCTGGCTGAGCGGCGCAGCCCTGTTGATGCTGGTCTACTGGGCCGGGGCCGAGCTGTATCTGATCGACGCCAACAAGGCCGATCTGGCGGTCTGGCAGGGCATTCTGATCTCGGCGGCCTCGCTGACCATCGGCTGGATCATCTATGATTTCCTGTGCAAATCCAAGCTGGCCGAGCAGCCGACCCTGCTGATGGTGCTGTTGTTCATGATGCTGGTGGCGATGGGCTGGGGCTATAACCAGATCTTCACCGGACGGGCCATGATGCTGCATCTGGGTGCCTTTACCGCCACGATCATGACCGCCAACGTATTCTTTGTCATCATGCCGAACCAGCGCGTCGTGGTGGCCGATCTGCAGGCCGGGCGCACGCCCGATCCGAAATACGGCAAGATCGCCAAGCTGCGCAGCACCCACAACAACTATCTGACGCTGCCGGTGATCTTTCTGATGCTGTCCAACCACTATCCGCTGGCCTTTGCCACCGAATGGAACTGGCTGATCGCATCGCTGGTCTTTCTGATGGGGGTCACGATCCGGCACTATTTCAACACCACCCATGCCCGCGCCGGCAACCCGACCTGGACCTGGCTGGTCACCGCATTGCTGTTTCTGGCCATCATCTTTCTGTCCACCGCCAAGATGCATGACGACGTCGAAACCGCCGAGGCGCTGCCGATGACCCCCTATGAAACCCGGATGGCGGCGGCCGAAGGGTTCGAGGACGCGCATGACGTGGTGCTGGGCCGCTGCTCGATGTGTCATGCAAGGGAACCCGGCTGGGAGGGTATTTCCCATGCGCCCAAGGGGGTCCTGCTGGAAACCGAGGCGGATGTGGCGCGCAACGCGCAGGCGATCTATCTGCAGGCCGGGATCAGCCACGCGATGCCGCCGGCGAACGTCACCTATATGGAGCCCGAGGATCGTGCCGCCATCGTACGCTGGTTCAAGGCCACCCGGATGTGACACGGCCTCACCGCGGGTCGCCACGGCAGGCAGCGGGGGCAGAAAATCGCCCCCCATCGCACACGCTCGCCCGGCGTGTGTGATTTCATGTTTTCTATCCGTCCGGACGTGATAGGTAATCATGAACATTTCGTTAATCGTGACATTGTGGGCCGCGCCGTCCGGCCCGCAGTCGTGACAAAGGCATTCTGGAGCCTTGCCATGATTGAACCGTACCATGTTTGACCCCCGACGGTTCCCGTCCCTGCGCCGTGGCCTGCTGGTGCTTGCTTTTGCGTTGGCTCCCAGCCTGACGCAGGCATTGGACACGACCCTGACCGCCGCCGGTGCCGACGATGATCTGCAGGATCGCCTGACCGCGGCCTCGGCGGTCATGGCCGCCGAAACCAACGGCCTGAACACCGCCCAGGAATTGCTGGCCGCGGCCCTGTCGGACTATCGCACGCTGGTCCAGATCCTCTATGACGAGGGCTATTTCAGCCCGGTGGTTAATATCCGCGTCAACGGGCGCGAAGCGGCCGAGATACCGGCGCTCGAGCCGCCCCGCAGCGTCAAGAGCATCGCCATCTCGGTTCAGACCGGCCGGGCCTTTCGCTTTGGCCGGGCCCGCGTCGCACCGCTGGCCCCGGCAACCGAGCTGCCCGAAGAATTCCGCACCGGCGCGCCGGCCAATACCGGTATCCTGCGCGACGCCGCCGCCGCCGGTGTCAGCGCCTGGCTGGATGTCGGTCACGCCAAGGCCGGTGTCGGCGATCAGCGCATCGTCGCCAACCACCGGCAGGCGGTGCTGGATGCCGACATCACGCTTTTGCCCGGACCGAAACTGAAATTCGGCCGACTGACCGTGCCGCAGGATTCCGCGGTGCGCCCCGAGGCGATGGCCAAGATCGCCGCCTTTCCCAGCGGCGAGACCTTTTCCCCGGCGACGGTACGGAAGGTCGGCACCCGGCTGCGCCGCACCGGCGCATTCTCTTCGGTCACCCTGGAAGAGGCCGACACCCCCAATCCGGACGGCACCCTGGATTTCAACGCCGTGGTCATCGACCAGGCGCCCCGGCGAATCTCGTTCGGGGCCGAGATCTCATCGCGCAGCGGTCTGGACCTGTCTGCCAAGTGGACACACCGCAACCTGTTCGGCGCCGCCGAACGGTTCCAGATCGAGGGCCGCATCCGCAATCTGGGCGGCACCGAAGATGTCGACGGTCTGTTGTCGGCGCGACTGGACCAGCCGGCAAAGCTGGGCGGGGATGACAACCTGTTCTACGTCGCCCTGCTGGAGCGCCAGAACAAGCCGCATTACAGCCTGTCGCGCGTCTATGCCGGGGTCGGTGTACGTCGTGTCTATTCCGACGATCTGTTCGCCGAGCTGACCCTGGGGGGCGGGCTGAACCGGGCCGATGACGCGTTCGGATCAAACCGCGATTTTCGCATGCTGACCCTGCCGCTGCGCATCCAGCTGGACCTGCGCGACGACCGGGTGAATGCCACGCGAGGATATTTTGCGGATACGATTCTGACGCCGATCGTCGGTGTTTCGGGAACGAAATCCGGGCTCTCGGCCTATGGCGATCTGCGCGGATATCTCAGCCTGACCGCCTCGTCGTCGATCGTGCTGGCGGGCCGATTGCAGATGGGCAGCGTGCTGGGTCCCAGCCTGCCCGACATATCGCCCGAATTCCTGTATTTCTCGGGTGGTGCCGGCACTGTGCGGGGACAGCCCTATGAATCCCTAGGCATCCCGGTCGGCAGCGGCATCGCTGGCGGCCGTTCGTTCCTGGGGCTGGCGACCGAAGTGCGGGGGCGCGTGACCAACAAGATCTCGCTGGTCGGCTTCTTTGACATTGCCGCGGTGGACAGCAACCAGTGGATCGACGGCAGTTCAAGCTATCATTCCGGGGCCGGACTGGGGGTGCGCTATGATCTGGGCGCACTGGGACCGCTGCGGCTGGACCTGGCCCTGCCTGTCGAGGGTACGACAGGTGATGGATTGCAATTCTATCTCGGGATCGGACAGGCGTTTTGAAACGATTTCTGACATATGCATTGATCGGCGCGGCCTGCCTGGCCGCACCCCTGCCCGCGCAGGACGCCGAAGAGGACGCCGAGTCCGGCGGTTTTCTGGTCGATCTGCTGCAGGACAACCTGTCCGGCGACAACCGCTATATCAAGGTGACCGGCCTTGAAGGCGCGTTCAGCAGCCGGGCGACCATCAGGCAACTGACCGTATCCGACGATGACGGCGTCTGGCTGACCGTGTCCGATGCCGTTCTGGACTGGAACCGGCTGGCGCTGGTGACCGGGCGGTTTTCCGTCAATACCCTGAGCGCCGGCACGATCGAGGTTTTGCGACAGCCCAAGCCGATTGAGGCCCCCGCCGATCTGCCCCCCCCCGAAGCGACCCCGTTTCAGGTGCCGGAACTGCCGGTGGCGGTCGAAATCGGCGCGCTTAAGGTCGCGGCTTTGCGTCTGGGCGACGGGCTGATCGCCGGTGGCGCCGAACTGGAAATGACCGGCGCTTTGTCCCTTGCAGACGGCAATCTGGACACGACACTGGCGGTGTTACGGCTGGACCGGGCTACCGACAAACTGGATTTGACGGCCGGGTTCCAGAACGCAACCAGCCAAATCACCGTGGATCTGCAGCTGTCCGAGGCCGCGGGCGGGCTGCTGACACAGGCGCTGGACGTGCCCGACCGCCCGCCGATCCTGCTGACCGCCCAGGGCCAGGGGCCGGTGACCGATTTCACCGCGGATCTGACGCTGTCCTCAAGCGGCATCCAGCGTTTGGGCGGCCAGGTGCGCCTGCGCGAGATCGGCCCCGAGGATGGTCGCGACGACGCGCCGGGCGGCATCGGTTTCCAAGTCGATCTGGCGGGCGATCTCACGCCGTTGCTGGCCCAGGACTATCGGTCGTTCTTTGGCGACGATCTGCGGCTGGAACTGCAGGGGTTCTCTGGCTCTGACGGTCGGCTGGCGGTCGAGACGCTGGACGTGCTGTCCAACGCCCTGACCTTGAACGCGGCGCTGGATATTGCCGGGTCTGGTCAGATCGAAACCCTGCTGGTGCAGGGACGCATCGCGCCGCCGGATGGGGCAGCCGTGGTCCTGCCGCTGCCCGGGCCGCGCACCGAACTGCAGGCGGCGGTGATTTCGGCCCGATTGCAGGCTGAAACCGACGACACCTGGGAGGTCCGGCTGGGCGTGGACGGTCTGGCGCGTCCCGACATGACGCTGCAGCGGTTCGAGATCAACGCCGACGGCACGCTGGACCAGCAGAACACCACCCGGCTGAACGGCAAACTTGCGCTGACGCTTGCGGGTCTGGGCTTTGCCGACTCGGCGCTGAACCGGGCGGTGGGCAGCCAGGTGACCGTCACCGGCGATTTTCTGGCGGTCGATGAAACCGCGTTCCAGCTGGACGGTTTTCGCATCGCAGGTCAGGACTATGCGGCGACCATCGACGGGGAAATCGACGGCCTGACCAGCGGCTTTCGCATCGAAGGACAGGCCGCAGTCAAGGCCGAGGACCTGTCGCGCTTTTCCGGCCTGGCCGGGCGCGATCTGGGCGGCGCGGTCACTGCCGATGTCACCGGCACCGGTGCACCGCTGAACGGCACGTTCGACTTTGACCTTGGCGCAGCGGCGCAAGACCTGATCACCGGTGCGCCGCAGCTGGACGCGGTGCTGCCCGGGCGCACCCAGCTGACTCTGCAGGCGGCACGTGGCGAAACCGGCCTGACCCTGCGGACCCTGCACGTGCGAGGACCGGCGCTGGCCGTCCAGGCCACCGGCACTGCGCGCAGCGGCAGCACCAATATCGAATTTGACGCCCAGCTGGACGATCTGGCCCGCGTGGTGGCGCAGATGCCGGGACCGCTGAGCGCAAAGGGCGCAGTGGTTCAGACCGAGGACCGGCTGACCGGCACTCTGCGTCTGGACGGCCCGGATGACAGCTTTGCCGATCTCAACGGGCGGCTGGACAGCGACGGTGACGTCGACCTGACCTATGCGGCTGCGCTGACCCGCATCGAACGGTTTCTGCCGCAACTGCCCGGGGCGCTGACCGCCAAGGGCACGGCCATGCGCAACGGCGGTGGCTGGCGGATCGACACCAGCGCCGAGGGGCCGGCGGGCTTTGTTGCCAAGGTGAACGGGGCGGTGCAGCCTGGCGCGGACATCATTCTGGACGTGAAACTGTCCGAGCCGCGCAACGGTCCGGTTTCGACGCTTTTGAACATTCCCGATCGTCCAGCCCTGCAGTTGACGGCGCAGGGACAGGGACCGGCCAGCGATTTTGACGCTGATATCCGGCTGACCTCGGACGGCGGCGACAGGCTGCGAGGAACGGTCCAGCTGAGCGAAGCTGCAGTGGCGAACACCGCCGGCGCCATCGCGTTCCTCGCCGATCTGGGCGGCGATATCCGCCCATTGCTGAACCCGGCTCATCGCGAGTTTTTCGGCCCCGATCTGCGGCTGGCGCTGGCTGGCCGATCCGGCCCTCAGGGCCGGTTGACGGTCGAACGTCTGGACGTGACGGCACAGTCGCTGACCCTGACCGGCGCGCTGGACATGGCGGGCACCGGGCTGATCGACCGCGTAAAGATGACTGGCCGGATCGCACAAACGGGCTCGGGCCCGGTGCTGTTGCCCCTGCCCGGCGCCCCCACCACGGTAGCCGCGGCGCGATTTGACGCCGAACTGGGCACAAGGTCCGCCCAGGCCTGGGATCTGGGGCTGACGGTGAACGGCCTCAGCCACCCCGAACTCTCGCTGGCCAGGGCCGAGCTTGCGGCCGATGGCACGCTGGATCAGACCGATGACATGCATTTGACGGGACGGCTGCGGGCCGCGCTGGACGGGCTGACCCCGTCCGACCCGGCACTGGCCATGGCCGTGGGCGAGCGGTTGGACCTGCGCAGCGAGTTTGAGCTGATCGAACGGACGACGCTGAAACTGGCCCGCACGGCGCTGACCGGTGCCGATTTCGCCGCTGAACTGCAGGCCGAGATCGCCGGGCTGGGCGGCGACCTGCAGTTGTCCGGCCGCGCCCAGGCCCAGGCCC
This sequence comes from Sedimentitalea sediminis, assembly GCF_042687825.1. NCBI lineage: Bacteria > Pseudomonadati > Pseudomonadota > Alphaproteobacteria > Rhodobacterales > Paracoccaceae > Sedimentitalea > Sedimentitalea sediminis. Next base: position 53,055 of record NZ_JBHUQE010000005.1, read on the forward strand.
GCGACCTGTCGCGCCTGTCCGGACTGGCCGGCCGCCCTGTGCGCGGCGCCCTGGAGGTCGATCTTTCCGGCAGCGCCGACCCGACCGGCGGCATCTTTGACATTGATCTGGCCGCTCGTGTGGACGATCTGCACAGCGGAATTCAGCCGGTCGACGCGGTCTTTCCCGGTCGCACAACGCTGAAACTGTCCGGTGCGCGCGACGCATCCGGTCTGGATGTCCGCGATTTCCGCCTGAATGGTCAGGCGCTGACGGCCCAGGCCGCCGGCAGCCTGCGCCGCGGCGGTGCCGATCTGAAATTCGACGCCAATCTGGACGAACTGGCCCGGCTGGTGCCCGAGGCCAAAGGCCCGCTGACCGTCACCGGACGCGTGGCGCAGCAAGAGGCCGACATCGCCGGCAGCCTGCGGGTCGACGGGCCGCACGAATCCTTTGCCGATCTGCATGGCACGCTGGCCCCCGACGGCGCGATCGATCTGGATTTTGACGCGATGCTGGCCCGACTTGAACGGTTCGTGCCGGAATTTCCGGGCGCCATCACCGCGCGCGGCGAGCTGCAGCGCCAGAACAATACCTGGCAGATCACCGGAAGATCCGAAGGCCCGGGCGGATTCGCGGCGGATATCGCGGGCAGCGTCGATCAGGCCAGCATGATCTCGGATCTGACCGCAAAGGGGCGCCTGCAGCTGGCCCTGGCCAATCGTTTTATCACCCCGAATTCGGTGCGCGGCACCGGGGAATTCGACTTGACCTTTCGGGGTCCGCCCGAACTCGCCTCGCTGAGCGGCACGATCCGCACCGCCAACAGCACCGTTGCGGTGCCGGCCGTAAGGCAGACCATCGACGATCTGGATACGGATATCACCCTGTCCGGCGGACAGGCCCGGATCAATGTCTCTGCCGGGCTGCGCGCCGGCGGACGGGTGCGCGTCACCGGACCGGTGGCGTTGTCACCGCCGTTCAATGCCAATCTGGTGACGGAATTGCAGCAGCTGGTTCTGACCGACAACGTCGTCTTTACCTCTTCGGCCAACGGACGGCTGGACATCGCCGGCCCGCTGACGGGCAACGCAACGATCAAGGGCGAAATCCTTATCGGCGAAACCGAAATCAACATCAACGCGCTGTCCGGTTCGCTGGGCGCGGCCCCGATCCCGACGATCACCCATCGCGGCGAGCCCGGCTCTGTCTTTGTCACCCGCAAACATGCCCAACTGGTGGAAACGGACAAGGGCGGAAACGGACCCGATATCGGCTTGGACATCCGCATTTCCGCCGCAAACCGGGTATTCGTGCGCGGCCGCGGACTACAGGCGGAACTGGGCGGCAACATCCTGATCCGCGGCTCGACGTCCCGGGTCGCGCCCTCGGGACAGATCGGCCTGATCCGCGGCAACATGGATATTCTGGGCCGACGCCTGAGCCTGAGCAAAGGGCTGGTCTCGCTGCAGGGCAACCTGGAACCCTATATGGAATTCGCCGCCACCACGAACACCAGCGACGGCGTTGCGACGCTGGAAATCGCCGGGCCGATGACGACGCCCAAGATCACCGTCTATTCGCAACCGGAACGGCCCAGCGAAGAGGCGCTGGCCATGCTGATTTTCGGCAACCAGTATTCCGAGGTTTCACCGCTGCGCATCGCGCAGATGGCGGCCTCGCTGGCGCAGCTCAGCGGCTCGGGCGGCGGCACCACGGAAAAGGCCCGCAAGGGGTTGGGCGTCGACACGCTGGACATTGGCACGGATGACAGCGGCCAGGCCAAGGTCGGGGCCGGCAAATACATCGCCGAGGGGGTCTATACCGACGTATCGGTCAACACGCTGGGCGATACCGAACTGAACCTCAATCTGGACGTCAGCGAGACCCTGACCCTGAAAGGTACGGTGGACAGCACCGGCGACACCGCCATCGGCCTGTTTTTCGAACGCGATTACTGATCGTCGCAAGCGGGGCCGTCTCAGGCGTCGGTCTGTCGGGCCAGAATGCGCGCCGCGCCGGTCAGGGCTGCGGCATCGTCGGTAACCAGCCGCACCGGCACGCGCCCGACATGGTCGGCAAATCGTCCCGGCGCGTCAAAGCTGTGCAGGAACAGCGCCCGCGCCGGCGACCCCAGAATACCCCGCGCCGCACCGCCGGCGAAATGAATGCCGCCAAATGGCAGATAGTGAAACACCAGTTGCCGCGTGAAACTGCCCAACAGCCGCGCCGTCAGATCGACAGACCGGTTGACCGCCTCTTCGGCGGCACAGCCATAGGCTGCCAGAATGCCAGCGCCCGAACGTTGTTCGCCCCCCGAGAGGTTCCAGTAAAGCCGCGCCAGCCCGCTGCCCGAGAACAGCGCCTCGACGGTATCGAAGGTGTCCGCCTCGTCGCCGATCTCGGCGCGCAGACCTGCCGCCACGCTGTCGGGCAGGCTGGCATGCCCCAGTTCCGCCTCGATCACCACGGGGTTTCGCCGACCGCCCTTGACCAGGCAGATGTTGAATCCGGTGCCCAGGCCCGCCACAAGGGCCTGATCGTTCACTTCGCCCCCTGGCGCTGCTGGCTTGATCTGTTGCAACTGCGTCCCGGTCAGTTCCGGCAGGGCATGCCCCAGCGCCGCCAAATCGTTGATCAGACTGACCTGCGAACCGGCAATCAGCGGCAGATGGTCGGCAATCCGCGCCGCATCCAGCGCCCAGTCGCGATTGGTCAGCCGCGCGCGGCCCGAGGTCACCGGACCGGCCACGGCCACACAGCAGCCGTTCAGGGCCGGCACCGCATTGTCCCGCTGGTACTGCGCCAGCACATTCTGAAACGCGGCGAACCGGTCATTCTGAAATCGCGCGACCTGAAACGGACGTCCATCCGGTCCGGACAGCGCGACACGGGTATTTGTGCCCCCGACATCCGCGACCAGAAAGCAGGTGGCGGTTCCCGACCGCATCCCGGTTCAGGCCGCGCCCGCGCCGGGCTGCTTGCCCAGGATGATCATGCCCAGCAGATCGTCATCGGTGACATCGCCGACATCGACCGTCCCGACCAGCTTGCCGTTCTTCATGACGCTGGCGCGATCGCACAACTGCATCACGTCATGGATGTCGTGACTGATCAGAAAGATGCCGATGCCGTCGGCCTTAAGCTGGCCGATCAACTCGGACACCATCTGGGTTTCGTGCGGCCCCAACGCGGCGGTGGGTTCGTCCATGATCAGGATGCGCGCATCGAAATAGACCGCGCGGGCAATGGCGACCGACTGGCGCTGCCCACCGGACAGCGCCGAAACCGGCTCGCTGAATTTCTGGAAATTCGGGTTCAGCCGCGCCATGATCTTGCGGGTCTCGGATTCCATGGCGTCGTCATCCACCAGCCCCAGCGACGTCACCAGTTCGCGGCCCAGAAACAGGTTGCTGGCCGCGTCCAGATTGTCGGCCAGGGCCAGCGTCTGATAGATGGTCTCGATCTTGTAGCGGCGCGCGTCGCGGGGATTGTTGATCGTGGCGCGCGTGCCGTTGATGAAAATCTCGCCCGAATCCGCCTTGTAGGCGCCGGACAGAATCTTGATCAGCGTCGATTTTCCGGCGCCGTTATGTCCCAGCAGACCGACGACTTCGCCCGCCTGCAGATCGACGCTGACGTGATCGACCGCATGCACCCCGCCAAACGAGATGCAGATGTCGCGCATATCCACCAGAGGAGGGGGCTGGTCATTCATCATGCGTCTCCGGTGCGTTTGCGGTACAGGATGTCGATCAGCACGGCCAGAACCAGCACCGCGCCGACAACGATGTTCTGCAGCGGCGCGTCGACCCCGACCATCGCCATGCCCGATTGCAGCGACTGCATGATCAGCGCCCCCAATATGGCGCCGTGGATCGTGCCCACGCCGCCGGCCAGCGCCGTGCCGCCGATCACCGCCGCCGCGATCACCCGCAATTCGTCCAGCGTGCCGATATCGTTGGAATGGTTGGTCAGCCGCGCCGAGGCGACCACCGCCGAGATCGCGCACAACAGTCCCATCAGCGCAAAGACCTTGACCGTCAGCCAGCGCGTGTTGATACCGCTCAGCTCGGCCGCGTCCGGGTTGCCACCGGTGGCAAAGACATAGCGACCGAACCGAGTGCGGCGTGCCAATATCGTCATGCCGACGGCGATAAAGATCAGCAGCAGCACCGAAACAGGAATGCCATAGGACTGGGTAAAACCCTCGGGCATCACCTGCCCCTGTTCCCGGAACAACCGCTCCAGCCGGCGTGTCGGCACCTGATAGGCGTTCAGGGTGGCCACGAATCCCAGAATCGCGGCGGCAATCATCGCCGCCAGCGCGGCCTCGGCCCAGACCGGCTTTACGTCAAAACCGTGTTTCACCTTGTTGCGCCGCGCCGCGTACAGGCCATAAAGCGCCCCCGCCAGCGCGAGACCGCCGGCGATCCAGCTGGCGGTGGCGCCCAGCGTGCCATTGATGCCGCCAAATTTCTGAAAGGTCTGATCCAGCGGGCCGATGGTCTTGCCGCTGGTCAGGTACCAGCCGACATTGCGCCAGACCAGCAGCCCGCCCAGGGTGACGATAAAGGCCGGAATCGCCAGATACCCGACCATCCAGCCGTGAAAGGCGCCGATCAGGGCGCCGGTGATCAGCCCGACCAGAATGCTGATCCAGGGTATCAGCGGATGGCCCAGACCCAATCCCAAAAGGTCTGGCAGAACGCTGGTCTGGGTCATCGCCATGACCGCGGAACAGGTCGCCAGCAGGGCGCCGACGCTCAGATCGATATTTCGGGTGACGATGACAAACACCATGCCCGTGGCCATGATCGCCACCGACACGGTCTGAATCGTCAGGTTGAAAATATTGCGCGGGGTCAGAAACCGTCCGCCGGTCATCATGTCAAAGGCGATACACAGCACGACAAAGGCTCCGACCATGCCCAGCAGCCTGAGATCCAGGTCCAGGGCCTGCAGAATGCTCCTGCGGGGCAAGGCCGGTTGCGGTTCGGCGCTGGCTGGTTTCGTATCGGATCGGGACATCGGGTTTCCTGTCACCTGGGGCGCCCCGCCCCGCCCGGCAATCCGGGCGGGGCGAAACAGTGTCGCAGTGAGTGGTGAACGTGCCTCAGTTGCAGGGCGCAGGTCCGCCCGTCACGCCCTGGCACAGAGCGTCCTTGGTGATCCAGTTGGCATCGACAACGGTACTCAGGTTGTCCCGGGTGATCGGCTGCGGTGCCAGGAAGACCGCGTTCATTTCGGTGCCCCCCGGCGATTTCCACAGTTTGGAGTCCTGAATACCGTTCATCTGGGTCCCTTTGGCCAGCGAGACCGCGATGCGCGCGGCCGCCCGGCCCAGATCGCGGGCATCCTTCCAGACCGAGACGGTCTGGGTGCCCTTGGCGACCCGGTTCAGCGCCGCATGATCGCCGTCCTGTCCCGACACCGGAATGCCTTCCATGCCCTGCGCGGTCAGCGCCGCAACCGCGCCGCCGGCGGTGCCGTCATTGGAGGCCACCACCGCATCGACGCCGTTGTCATTTGCGGTCAGGATCTGTTCCATGTTGCGCTGCGCGTTCGCCGGCAACCAGCCGTCGGTATAGGCCTCGCCGACGATGGTGATATCGCCGGCATCGATCGCCGCCTGCAGCACCTCCTGCTGTCCGCCGCGCAGAAAATCGGCATTGGGGTCGGTGGGCGAGCCCTTGATCATCACGTACCGGCCCTTGGGGGCCGCCGCCAGCACCGCACGGGCCTGCATGCGGCCGACCTCGACATTGTCGAAGGTCAGGTAAAAGGCGCGCGGGTCCTCGATCAGCCGGTCATAGCCGACCACCGGAATGCCCTCGTCCGAGGCCGCCTGTACGGCCGGGCCAATCGCTTGGGCGTCCTGGGCCAGAATGATCAGCGCATCGGCCCCTTGGGCGATCAGGCTTTCGACATCAGAGAGCTGCTTTGCGGATGAACTTTGCGCATCGGCCGAAATATAGGTCGCGCCCTGCCGGTCGAGTTCGGCCTTGATCGCCGCCTCGTCGGTCTTCCAGCGCTCTTCCTGAAAATTCGACCAACTGACACCGACGACCAGGTCTTCGGCAAGGGCAGCGGTGCCCAAAACGGCACCGACAATGACCGCCGTCGCGGTTGCAAAGAGTTTCATGTGTCCTCCTTTGAGACTGTTGCGCCGCCGCCGTTCTTGGTCTGATATGCGGGGTCGGCAATATGATGGTGGAGCAAATAAATTTGAAAATCAAATTTATACAGCTAGGCTGCGGAAACCTGCCGATGATCCGGGGCCGAGCGATCCGGGGACTGCATCGCTGGGACAGTCGGTGAAAGGCGCTGGTGGTACTGGAGAAAGTCGGGAAAGAAAATCGCAAATGGCTGTAATGCAACGTGAATTCGGACGCCGCACCTTGATGAAACAGATCCGCAGCGCAGGCCGGATTCCCCGGATCGAACTGGCAGACCGCACCGGCATCAGCCGAGCCACGGTCACCACCATCACTGCCGAATTGTTACAGAACGGGTTGATCGAAGAGGTCGCCCGCCCCGAATCCGATCCCGGCGCCCGCCGCGGACGGCCGCGCATCGACCTCAAGATTCGCGGTGCCGCCCATCTGGTTGCGGGCGTCAAGATATCGCATCGGCAGCTGTCGCTTGTCCTGCTGGATTTCGAGGGCACGCAACTGGCGACGCTGGAAACCCAGATGGACAGCCCGGCACTAAGCCCGGCCGCCCTGGCCGACACGATTGCCGCGGCGGTCCGGACCCTGGCCCGATCCGCCGACACGGACCTGTCCCGGATATCCGGCATCGGGGTCGGCATTGCCGGGATCGTGCAGGCGGCAGAGGGGTTCGTCTACTGGTCGCCCTCGCTGACGCAGCGCAATGTGGAACTGGGCCGGATACTGGCGCACAGCCTGCAGCGACCGGTGTTCCTGGACAATGACGCCAATCTCGTGGCGCTGGCGGAAAAGAGCTTTGGACTGGGCCAGTCGCATTCTGATTTCATCGTCGTCACGCTTGAAAGCGGTGTCGGCATGGGGCTGGTGATCGGCGGCGAACTTTATCGCGGCACCCGTGGCTGTGGCGCCGAGTTCGGCCATACCAAGGTGCATCTGGACGGGGCGTTGTGCCGCTGCGGCCAGCGCGGCTGTCTCGAAGCCTATGTCGCCGATTATGCCCTGCTGCGCGAAGCGATGACAGTGCCGGGCGACGATCCCACCGCCGCCCCGGCTGCGCGGATCGAAAGCCTGCTGGCCGCCGCGCGCCGGGGCGAGGCCACTGCCAAGAGCATCATCGACCGCGCCGGACGGATGTTCGCGCTGGGGCTGGCCAATCTGGTCAATATCTTTGATCCGGAACTGATCATCCTGGCCGGCGAGCAAATGCAGTTCGACCATCTTTATGCCGACGAGGTGATCGCGGCGATCAGCGCGTCGATCGTGCAGATCGACAAGGCGCCGCCCGATGTGGTGATCCACAAATGGGGCAACCTGATGTGGGCCCGCGGCGCGGCGGCCTATGCGCTGGACAATGTCTCGGAACAGGCCCTGTCGTCGCTGGGCGACAATGCGGCCTGAGACACTGGCTCTGCTGGCCGCGCTCTGGTCCGTACCGGGGCTGGCCGACCCGCTGTTCATCGCCGAATCCGTGCCCGAGCATGTCTATTCCGGCGGCTGGCAGCATTTCGTCGGTGGCGGGCTGGCGGCGTTCGATTGCAACGGCGACGCCCTGCCCGAGCTATACGCCGCGGGCGGCGAGACCCCGGCCGTGCTGCTGCGGAACCTGTCGCGCCCCGGTGACATCATCCGGTTTCGCGACGCCACCCCGGACAGCCTGCGCCTGACCGCGGTGACCGGGGCCTATCCGCTGGACATCGACAGCGACGGCCATCTGGATCTGGTGGTGCTGCGCGCCGGGCAAAACCGCGTGTTGCGCGGCGGGCCGGATTGCCGTTTCACGCCCTGGCCGATCCTGGGCGCGAACCCGGGCGCGCAATGGACCACGGCGTTCTCCGCCACCTGGGAGGCCGGCCAGACCCTGCCGACGCTGGCGTTTGGCAACTATGTGGACCGCTCTGATCCGGCCGGTCCGTTCCGCGCCTGCGACCACAACCTGCTGTACCGGCCCACCGACCGGGGCTATGACGCGCCGCTGCCGCTGTGGCCGGGCTATTGCGCCCTGTCGATGCTGTTCAGCGACTGGGGCCGACACGGGCGCGCCGATCTGCGGATCAGCAATGACCGGCACTATTATGTCGATGACGGCCAGGAACAGTTATGGGCGATGGAGACCCCGCCCCGGCTTTATACAGCGCACGAGGGCTGGCAGCGGCACAGCCTGTGGGGCATGGGCATCGCCTCGCGCGATCTGACCGGCGACGGGTTGCCCGACGTGTTTCTGACCTCGATGGGGGATCAGCGGTTGCAGATTCTGGCCGGACCCGATCAGCCGCGCTATCGGGATGTGCCCTTCGCGATGGGCACCACCGCGCACCGTCCCTATCTGGGGGGCGACGGGCGGCCATCGACCGGCTGGCACGTGGGTTTTGGCGATGTGCAGAATGACGGGCGCGACGACATCTTTGTCGCCAAGGGCAATGTCGAGCAGATGCCCGACAGCGCCATGGCCGACCCCAACAATCTGCTGATCCAACAACCGGATGGGCGGTTCGTCGAAAGGGGCGGCGCGGCGGGGCTGGCCAGCCTGCATCGCGGGCGCGGCGCGGTTCTGGCCGATCTGAACGCCGACGGTCTGCTGGATGTGGCGGTGGTGAACCGGCGCGCGCCGCTGCAGGTCTGGCGCAACCTGACGCCCGGCCCGGGCAACTGGATCAGCCTGCTGCCCGGCCAACCCGCGCCCAACGTCAATGCCGTCGGCGCCCGGATCGAACTGCAGATAGATGACCGCATCATCGCACGCGAAATCACCGTCGGCGGCGGCCACGCCGGAGGCAGTGCGGGGCCGCAGCATTTCGGTCTGGGGGATGCGCAGCGCGTACGGGCGCGCATCATCTGGCCAAACGGGGCGGTGTCGGACTGGGTCGCGCTGACCGCGAACAGCCGCTTGCGGCTGCAACGGGACGGTTCCGGCCTGCACGTCGCGCCCTATTGAGCAACCGGCAGCCCGCTGGGCACCGTTTCCGGCACGCCCAGCCGCCCGCCCTGCCCCCGCGAATCCTCAAGCGCCGCGAGAAAGGCCAGCAGATCGGCGATGTCGGTCGCACTCAGCGCCTGTGGGGCCAGGTCGTTCGCCGCGATGATCCGGGCCAGTTCGGCCGGGTCGCGCAGCACCGCCAGATCGCCCGGCATCGGCGCGCCGGGCATCAGGGCCTGACCCGGGTCATAGCCGCGCAGCCCGGCGACCGGATCCATATGGTGGCGCAGCACCGACTCCAGCGTCCTGTATGCCCCGGCATGACCATAGGGCGCGGTCCAACGCAGATTGCGCAGCGATGGCGTGCGAAAACGATAGGCATCAGCCGGATCGCCGGTCACCCGCATGCGCCCGACATCGCGGTGGTGATTTTCGAACCGGGCCGCCTTACCGGGGCCGATCTGCGGCATGGCGATGGCGTGAAACCCGTGATCGGTCTGGAACTGCCCGGCATGGCAGGCATCGCAACCGGCACGGCCATAAAACAGCCGCATGCCGCGTGCCGCCGCTGGCGGCAAGGGTGTGCCATCGCGCAGAAAGCGGTCAAACGGACTGTCATCGGCGCGCCATTCAAAGGCCACGAAGGCGGCGATCACGTTGGCAATATCTGCGAAAACGATGGGCCGGTCGCCGATCACCTCGTCGAACATTGCCCGATATTCGGCAATTCCAGCGACCCGCCCGGACAGGAGGGCCCAGGCGCCCCCGTTTGCGGTCAACAGCCCCTGCCGCACGGCCTGCGCCACCCCGTTTTCCGAGTAATGCCCGGCCATCTCGTCGCCCGACAGCACCGGGAACATCGCCTGCGCCGCCAGGGCCGAGGCGAACCCCGCTTCCATATCCGCACCCAGGGGCGTCCGGATACCCGACGGGCGTGCGGGATCGGCCTGCAGGCGGCCGTCGTGAAAAAACACGGTGAACTCCGCGGCGCCAAGGTTGAACAGAGGCGGCGCGTTGCGCGCTATGCGCTGTTCGGGCGGGTTGTCCGGATCGGCCCGCCGCGCTGGTCCCAGCCCGATACCGCCATCGCCAATGCCCAGCGACACCCCGTCGCCGGTGCCAAAACGGGGATGGTGACAGGTGGCGCAGGACACGGTCCGGTTGCCGCTGAGCACCGGATCATAGAACAGCAGCCGCCCCAGGGTGATCTCTTCGAGACTGTGCGCGGCAAAGACCGCATCGGCAGCGGGCGGATCGCCGGCCCGCGCCGCCCCGCCCGAAACCCAGACCCAAATGCTGGCCAGCAGGCACAGCAACATGCGGGCAAAGCGCTGCATCGCCCCGCCGCCGGCCGGCTCCTGTTGCCGCCCTCAGACAAAGCGATTGACATGGTTTTCCAGCCACTCCTGGCGGCCCGAGCGCGGTTGCGGGTCGATCTCGCCCGCCAGAACCTGCTGAAACAGCGCATCCAGATCGCTGTTTAGCATCCTCTGCGCCCGCGGCGTGTCCCAGCCGGCATACCGGTCGCGCAGCGCCGTCTCCAGCCCGCCATCCGCCAGCATTGCCGCAGCTGCCTTGAGACCGCGCGCGCAGACATCCATGGCGCCGGCATGGGCGGCGATCAGATCCTCGGCATCCAGCGACTGACGGCGCAGCCGGGCATCGAAATTGGTGCCCCCGGTGCCCAGCCCCCCGGCCCTGAGGATATGATAGTAGGTCAGCGCCACCTCGGGCACATTGCTGGGAAACTGGTCCGTGTCCCAGCCCGACTGATAATCGTTGCGGTTCATGTCGATCGAGCCCAGCATCCCCTCGGCGGCGGCCACCGCGATCTCGTGTTCGAAACTGTGCCCCGCCAGGATGGCATGCCCCTGTTCCAGGTTCAGCTTGACCTCGCCCTCCAGCCCGTATTTGCGCAGAAATCCGATGCAGGTCGCGGCATCATAGTCATATTGATGCTTGCTGGGTTCCTGCGGCTTGGGTTCGACCAGGATGGTGCCCGCAAATCCGATCTTGTGCTTGTATTCGACCACCATGTTCAGGAAGCGGCCCATATGGTCCAGTTCGCGTGCCATATCGGTGTTCAGCAGCGTCTCATAGCCTTCGCGCCCGCCCCACAGCACATAGTTCTGCCCGCCCAGCCGGTGCGTCGCATCCATGCAGGTCTTGACCGTCGCCGCCGCCCACGCGAATACGTCCGGGTCCGGGTTGGTGCTGGCCCCGGCCATCCAGCGCCGGTGGCTGAACATGTTGGCGGTGCCCCATAACAGCCCGATATCGCGCCCGGCCATCTTGTCGCCGAAATAGTCGATGATTGCCTCGAAATTGCGCAGGCTCTCTGCAAATGTCGCCCCTTCGGGCCGGATATCGGCATCGTGCCAGCAGAAATACGGCACGCCGAGAATATCGAACATCTGAAACGCCACATCGGCCTTGAGCCGGGCCCGCGCCATATCGTCCTGCGGATACCAGGGGCGCTGAAAGGTCGGCCCGCCAAAGGGATCGCCGCCCTCATAGGCAAAGGCGTGCCAATAGGCCACGGCAAAGCGCAGATGATCGGCCATACGCTTGCCCAGCACGATCTCGTCCGGGTCGTAATGGCGAAAGGCCAGCGGGTTGCTGCTGTCGGGTCCTTCATAACGGACCGGGGCGATGGCGTCGAAAAAGCGGCTCATGGCATGGCTTTCAGAATAGAATACGAGTCTGCATAGGCGCCATAGGCATCATCGCAGGCTCCCCGCAGATCACTGCGGGGGACGATGGTTTCAGCGACCGGTGGCCGCGTCATCACCGCGGCAGGTTCGGCGCCGGTCACGCCGCAGATCGCCAGCCGCGCCGCCCCCATCGCGGCCCCGAATTCGCCCTGCTCGGGCAGATCCACGGGCAGGTTCAGCACCGTGGCCAACAGCTCGCACCAGTACCGCGATCGGGTGCCGCCGCCGATCGCCACCAGGCGCGACAATTGTGCCCCGGCGGCGCGCAGGGCCTGCCAGCTGTCGCAGAGGGCAAAACACACACCTTCGAGCACCGCGCGGGTCAACTCGTCGCGTCCCATGCCGATATCCAGCCCGACAAAGGCACCCCGCACCGCGCTGTCATTATGCGGGGTTCGCTCGCCGGACAGATACGGCAGGAACCGCAGCGGCCCGGGCGCATCGATCCCTGGCCCCAACGCCCCGGTCAGCGTCTCCGGCGCCGCGCCGGTGATACGCGCCAGCCAGTTCAGACTGTCGGTCGCCGCCAGGGTCACCCCCATCTGGTACCAGCTTCCCGGCACCGCATGGCAAAAGCTGTGCACCGCGCGCCGGGGACAAGGCTGAAACCCGTCGCGGGCCGCCAGCAGCACGCCCGAGGTGCCCAGAGAGACAAATCCGTCGCCCTGCTGCAGCGCTCCGACACCGCAAGCCGCCGCGGCATTGTCCGCGGCGCCGGCCACCACCGAAATACCGTGCGGCAGGCCCAGCTCATCGGCCAGATCGCCACGGACCCGGCCGATCACGTCACACCCCTCGACCAGTCGCGGCATCTGGTCGCCGCGCATACCGCCCCGCTCCAGCAGCACCGGCGACCAGGCCCGTGCGCCCACATCCATCCAGCCGGTGCCGGCACCGTCCGACATGTCCGAAACACACTGCCCGGTCAGCCAGAAGGACAGATAGTCCTTGGGCAACAAGACGGTGGCCACGCGGTCGAACAGGTTGGGGTCGTTCTCGCGCAGCCAGAGCAGCTTGGGCGCTGTAGAGCCCGCGAACATGATGTTGCCCGAGATCTCGCGCGTGTCGGGGTCGCGATCCAAATGCGCCGCCTGATCGCCGCTGCGCCCATCATTCCACAGGATGCACGGCCGCAGAACCCGACCTGCCCCGTCCAGCAGTGTCGCGCCATGCATCTGACCCGCCAACCCAATTCCACGCAGCCAGGCCATCGCCTCGGGCCGTTCGGTGCGCAATCGGGTCAGCACCTGCCGCGCCGCGCCGATCCAATCAGCCGGGTCCTGTTCGCTCCAGCCAGGCTGCGGATGCGCCACCGGCAAGGCCGCCTCGGCACTCGCGATCGGGCGACCGGCTGAATCCACCAACAGCGCACGCAGACCCGTCGTGCCCAGATCAAGACCGATGAACATTGCCGCGCTCTCCCGTTTCGCGAGCAGCTTTCACCGATTAAATTCCAACGTCAAACTAAAATGCCGATGGCGTCCCCCTCCGGCTGACCCGTCAGAACGTGCCATAAGTGGCCTGATCCGCCGCCGCCAGCCGCGGGGTACGCGAGTCCGCTGCCAGACAGCGCGCAGAGGCCGGCGTGTCGGGCACCAGACCCAGTTCGGAACAGGCGGCCTGGACCGACGGGCCATCCAAAGCCGCGCCGGCACCGTCGCCCTGCGGCCGTGTTACGGGGCTGCAGGGCGTCAGAATCCGGGCAAGAACACCGGCAAGAATCGCGGTACCCGCCCGGGGAAAAATTATCTGAAAAATCGCTCATGCGGCAAACCCAGCGCGACAAAACCGGAAACCAGTGGCCGATGCGCTGCACACCAATAGTTCGGAAAACATCCGCCAGCAGCGCCCCCCGATCCTGCGGTTCGCGATGACCGAAATCCTGACCATCGCGAACCGCGCGTCCGCCCCCAATCCGTGTTTGCAAATCCTGTTTTTCGAAATCCGAGATCAGCAGCCCGTGCGGCGCATCACCACCCCGACCGTGCGGGCCAGCAGACCCAGATCCTGACCCAGCGACAGCGAGCGGCGATAGGCGGCGTCAATTGTCGCCCGGTGGGCAAAGCTCGAGTCGTTGCGCGTCGACACCTGCCACACCCCGGTCAGGCCCGGCGTCAGCGCGAAATAGTCGACGGGGTCGCCATACAGCCCCAGCTGTTCGGGCATCATCGGACGCGGCCCCACCAGGCTCATCTCGCCGATCAGAACGTTCCACAGCTGCGGCAGTTCGTCCAGGGACGTCGCCCGCAACAGCGCCCCGACCCGGGTGATCCGGGGATCGTTGCGCAGTTTCTGGCTGTGTTCCCATTCGGCACGCAACTCGGGATCGCTGCTCAGCACCTGGGCCAGACGGGTTTCGGCGTCCTGCACCATGCTGCGCAGCTTGATCATGTAGAAGATCCGCCCGCCGCGCCCCACCCGGGCCTGCCGATAGAAGGGTTTTCCGCCTTCACACCACAGCACCAGGGCACAGATCAGAACCAGCGGCAGGGCAATCGGAACTGCGGCCAGAACCAGTGCCGTGTCGAGCAACCGCTTGCCAAACATTTCATAAACGCCCGCCGTTCGACCCGCCTGATGACGGTGCGGGGCCGGCCGGGCCGCGGTATCGCCCCAGACCTGCGCGGTCACCGCCGCGCTTGCAACATTGATCCGGACCGGAGCGAGCATTTCCGTGTCGGCGTCCCGAAAGTCTTTCATGTGAACTCCAAACCACCGGCGCAAACACGGGCCGGAACCATTGAACACATGGCTGAAATCACACCGACTCTGTCACAGACATCCGCCGGGTCCGGGGACCGCCGCCTGCCGGCGTGCGGTCGATGCCCAAGGGATCCTTCTGATCCCCCCGCATCTGGCCGAACTCTAAAGTGAACCAACCAACTTGTTGCCCCCAACCTGGTCTTGTCCCCTTGTAACACCGCTTTTCGGGAAAGTGTGAATTTTCATTAAAAACAGATTGTTTCTGACTCAAATGACGATCAAAGGCGATCTTTCCCGGCTTCAGCGCAACAGTGCCGGACGAACCGGTCACATCGGTGCCGAAACGGAAACAATTTGCCGGCGACGGGCGCCGGCGCGGCGGGTGGCTGGCGGGCGGCTGGCGGCAAATGTCGGGTCATCGCCGCGAATCCGGGCGTTTCAACCCTTGTCGCGGTGATCGGTCAGGGCCATGGCGATGCATCGGCGCAGCGCCTCCCGGGGCAATGACGCGGTCTCGGACAGACAGATTGCCCGGTTTCCGGCATAGTTCAGCGCGTCAGGGAACAGGATGCGATAGCCGTCGACCAGCGTGGTGGCGCAATGCACGTAGATGCGGCAGGCCAGCGGTTCATCTGCAACATAACCGATCCGCACCGTTGTCCCGGCTCCGGTTGCCGCGGTCAGATAGGCCGGCTGGCCGCATTTCAAGGTTTCCTGCAAGGGACCGGTCTGTGTCTCTTGCGAAACTCGATAGATCAGGTCCCGCAGGCAATAGCCAACGGTTCTCCCAGCCGCCGGCCAGCGGTCGAACACCGCCTGAATGTCCGCAGGGATCGGGGGTATTGTCATGCGGATTACCCACACCGTTGCACAGATGGCCAAGAGAAACGACCTTGTGGACACAGGTCAAGCCATCCTTGCGGACCACGGGATCGGAATCGGATTTTGACGGCCCGCCAGGACAACCGGTTAACGGCGGAACCAATGGCCAAACCACGCCGGAGAGGACACCCGAAGCCCGTCACCCTGCAAGGGCTCTACCCGTTCAAGGAAAACACCGCTTTTGGTTAGGACTATTGCCTGCAGACCCATATGGCCTGATTGCCGAACGCATGCGCCACATCCGCAGGACACACCGATAACCCGGGGCGTGGCGGGCGGCCCGGATCAGCCGCCTTCGATCTGTGCCATTGCCACCATGATCTTTGCCGACCAGAGTGCGATGGACACGGCCCTGGGCGGCGCAGGCCCGGGCCTGGCGGATATCCCGTATTTCACCGATACCAAGCCGCAGATGCCGCCGGGCGAAATCGTCGCCTGACGGCAGGGTAAGACAGGAAAATCGCCCGCGGCGCGTTTTGGGAACGGGCGCGCCGCGGGATTGATCATTTCTTTTTCTTTTTCGGCGGCATGAGGTCGGTGATTGTGCCTTCGAACATTTCGGCGGCGAAGTTGATGGTTTCGCTGAGGGTCGGGTGGGGGTGGATGGTGTGCCCCAGATCGACCGCGTCGGCGCCCATTTCGATGGCCAGGGCGGCTTCGGCGATCAGGTCGCCGGCATTGGTGCCGACGATGGCGGCGCCGATCACCCGGTCGTCTTCGGGGTCAAACAGCAGCTTGGTCACGCCTTCGCTGCGGCCGTTGGACAGCGAGCGGCCCGAGGCGACCCAGGGGAACACGCCCTTTTCGACCTTGATGCCCTTGGCCTTGGCCTCGGTTTCGGTCAGCCCGGCCCAGGCGATCTCGGGGTCGGTATAGGCCACCGAGGGGATCACCCGCGCGTCAAAGAACCGCTTGTGGCCGGCGGCGACCTCGGCGGCGACCTTGCCCTCGTGCACCGCCTTATGCGCCAGCATCGGCTGGCCCACCACGTCGCCGATGGCAAAGATATGCGGCACCCCGGTGCGCTGCTGGTTGTCGACCGCGATAAAGCCGCGCTCGTCCACCGCCACGCCGGCGGCGCCGGCATCGATCAGGTGGCCGTTGGGCCGGCGCCCGACCGAGACCAGGACCCGGTCGAACGTGTCGGTGCTGGTCTCGCCCTTGGCGTCCTCGAACGTGACCTTGAGCCCCTTTTTCAGGGCCTCCATCGCCACGACCTTGGTCTTCAGCAGGATGTTCTCGTACCGCCCTTCGATGCGTTTCTGCAGCGGCCGCACCATGTCCTTGTCGGCCCCCGGCATCAGCTGGTCCATGAACTCGACCACGGTGATCTTTGACCCCAGCGCGTCATAGACGCAGGCCATTTCCAGCCCGATGATGCCGCCGCCCAGCACCAGCAGGCGCTTGGGCACATCCGCCAGTTCCAGGGCGCCGGTGCTGTCCATCACCCGGGGATCGTCATGCGGGATAAAGGGCAGCTCGACCGGTTCCGAACCGGCGGCGATGATGCATTGATCAAAGCTGACGGTGGTGTCGCCATCGGCGCCGCTGACCGCGATCATGTTGGGACCGGTGAACTTGCCGGTGCCGCGCACGGTCTTGACCTTGCGGGCCCGGGCCAGCCCGTCCAGACCGCCGGTCAGCTGGCTGACCACGCCGTCCTTCCAGCCGCGCAGCGCGTCCAGATCGATCTTGGGCTTGGCAAAGCTGACGCCATGGGCCCCCATCTCTTCGGTCTCGGTGATCACCTTGGCGGCGTGCAGCAGCGCCTTGGACGGGATGCAGCCGACATTCAGGCAGACCCCGCCCAGGGTCGGGTTGCGCTCGATCAGGATGACCGACTTGCCCAGATCCGCGGCCCGAAAGGCCGCCGTATAGCCGCCCGGGCCCGAGCCCAGAACCACCACCTCGGCATGGTGTTCGCCGGCGCCCGTGGCGGTGCCGCTCGCGGCGACGGCAGCCGGCGCTGCCGGCGCAGCCGCGTCCGCAGAGGCCTCGACGGCCTCTTCGGACGCCGCCCCCCCTTCCAGCACCAGGATCAGGCTGCCCATCGACACCGTATCGCCCTCGGCGACCTTGATCTCCTTGACCGTGCCCGCCGCCGGGCTGGGCACCTCCATCGTCGCCTTGTCGCTTTCCAGCTCGATCAGCGGGTCTTCCTCGGCAACCGTGTCGCCCACCGAGACCAGGATGCTGATCACCGGCACATCGGAAAAATCGCCGATATCGGGAACTGTGACGTCCATGTCCACGCCCTCCTTACAGCATCAGCCGGCGCACGTCGCCGAGCAGGTGTTTCAGGGTGGCGCAGAACCGCGCCGCCAGCGCGCCGTCGATGGCGCGGTGGTCATAGGACAGGCTCAGCGGCTGCATGTTGCACGGCTGGAACGCCTCGCCATCCCAGACCGGCGCCATCTTGGACCGGGTCAGCCCCAGGATCGCCACCTCGGGCGCATTGACGATCGGCGTAAAGCTGGTGCCGCCGATGCCGCCCAGCGAGCTGATGGTAAAGCTGGCGCCCGACATGTCGTCGCCCTTCAGCTTGCCCTCGCGCGCCTTGGCGGACAAGTCGCCCAGCTCCTTGCTGATCTCGATGATGCCCTTGCGGTCGGCATCCCGGATCACCGGCACCACCAGCCCGTTGGGCGTGTCCGCGGCAAAGCCGATGTGATAGTAATCCTTGCGGATCAGCTTGTCGCCATCCGGGTGGATCGAGGAATTCACCTCCCAGTGGGTCTTCAGCGCCGAGACGCTGGCCTTGATCACAAAGCTCAGCAGCGTCACCCGATAGCCCTCGGTCTTGGCCTGGGTGTCCAGCTCCTTGCGATAGGCGTCCAGACCGGTGATGTCGGCCTCGTCATTATGGGTGACATGCGGGATGTTCAGCCAGCTGCGATGCAGCGCCGGGCCGGACAGTTTCTTGATCCGCGGCATCTCGACATCTTCGATGGGGCCGAACTTGGAGAAGTCCACCGCCGGGATCGGCGGAATGCCCATGCCGCCGGCGGCAGCGCCCCCGGCCGCGGCCGCCGGAGCGGTGGTGGATTTCAGGTATTTCGCCACATCCTCGCGCAGGATGCGCCCCTTGCGGCCCGAGCCGTTGACCTTGCCCAGATCGATCTCGAGCTGGCGCGCAAAGGCCCGCACCGAAGGGCTGGCATGCACCTTGCCAAAGCCGGCATCGGTCACTGCTGCTGCGGGGGCCGCAGGGGCCGCTGCGGGGGCCGCCGCCGGCGCTGCCGCAGGGGCGGCAGGGGCAGCGGCAGGCGCGGCCGCGGGGGCCTCGGCCCCGGCTTCCGCCTCGACCAGCAGGATCAGGCTGCCCATCGACACCGTATCGCCCTCGGCGACCTTGATCTCGGTCACCTTGCCCGCCGCCGGGCTGGGCACTTCCATCGTCGCCTTGTCGCTTTCCAGCTCGATCAGCGGGTCTTCTTCGGCGATCGTATCGCCCACCGAGACCAGGATGCTGATCACCGGCACATCGGAAAAATCGCCGATATCCGGCACCGTCACTTCAATTGCCATGGTTCTGTCTCCAATTCTTTCCTGCGCGCCCCCTGCCAGGCCGGGCTCGGCGCTGGCAGGCGGCACGGTGCCCGGCTCAGGCGGTCCGGGGGTTCGGCTTGCCGCCGTCGATGTCATACTTGTTCAGCGCCGCCTGCATCTCGTCGCGGTCGATGGTGCCGGCCCGGTACAGCCGTTCCATCGCCGCCGCGGCGATATGGTTCGCATCCACCTCGAAGAAGCGCCGCAGATTCACCCGGCTGTCCGAGCGCCCGAACCCGTCGGTGCCCAGAACCGTGTAATCACCCGGCACCATCCCGCGGATCTGATCGGCATAGGATTTCATGTAATCCGTCGCCGCGATCACCGGGCCCGTGGCCGCCGCCAGCTGCCGCGTCACAAACGGCACCCGCGCCTCTTCCAGCGGGTTCAGCCGGTTGTGGCGCAGACAATCCTGGCCCTCGCGCGCCAGCTCGTTAAAGCTGGTCGCCGACCAGATGTCGCTGGTCACGCCGAAATCCGCCTCCAGCATCTCGGCCGCCTTCAGCGCCTGCACCAGGATCGTGCCCGACCCCATCAGGTTGACGTGCCGCTCGCCCGGTTTCGGAGTCTCGCGGAACCGGTACAGCCCCTTGATGATGTCCTCCTCGACCCCCATCGGCATGTCCGGATGGCTGTAATTCTCGTTCATCAGGGTCAGGTAGAAATAGACATCCTCCTGGTCCTGATACATCCGCGTCAGCCCGTGATGCACGATCACCGCCACCTCGTGCTGAAAGGTCGGATCATAGCTGACGCAGTTCGGGATGGTGCCGGCCAGGATATGGCTGTGCCCGTCCTCGTGCTGCAGACCCTCGCCGTTCAGCGTCGTGCGCCCGGCGGTGCCGCCCAGCATGAAGCCGCGCGCCCGGCTGTCGCCCGCCGCCCAGGCCAGGTCGCCGATGCGCTGGAACCCGAACATCGAATAATAGATGAAGAACGGGATCATCGGCACGCCATGGTTGGAATAGGAGGTCGCCGCGGCGATCCAGTCGGCCATGGCGCCGGCCTCGTTGATGCCCTCCTGCAGCACCTGACCGTCCTTGGATTCCTTGTAATAGGACATCTGATCGCGGTCCTCGGGCGTATAGTTCTGCCCCAGCGGGTTGTAGATGCCCACCGAGCGGAACAGCCCCTCCATGCCGAAGGTGCGGCTTTCATCCGGCACGATCGGCACCACGTTCTTGCCGATCTTCTTGTCCCTGAGCAGCGTCGTCAGGATGCGCACAAAGGCCATGGTGGTCGAGATCTCGCGATCGCCGGTGCTCTTGAGCTGTGCCTCGAACTTGGACAGCGGCGGAATCTCCAGCCGCTCGCATTCGGACTGGCGTTGCGGGAACGCCCCGCCCAACGCCTTGCGCCGGTCCGCCAGATAGGATTTCTGCG
The DNA here is from genome assembly GCF_042687825.1 of Sedimentitalea sediminis. NCBI lineage: Bacteria > Pseudomonadati > Pseudomonadota > Alphaproteobacteria > Rhodobacterales > Paracoccaceae > Sedimentitalea > Sedimentitalea sediminis. The sequence continues at coordinate 73,352 of NZ_JBHUQE010000005.1, forward strand.
CATTGTTCAGCGCCACAAAGGGCGCCTTGGGCAGATCCTCGTCGCTGACCGGGATCTTGAACCGGTCGCGGAAGGCGCGCAGCTGATCCTCGGCCAGCTTCTTCTGCTGGTGCGTGGTGTTCTGGCCCTCGCCGGCGCTGCCCATGCCATAGCCCTTGACCGTCTTGACCAGCAGACAGCTGGGCTGCCCCTCGGTCTCGCTGGCGCGCTTGAACACGGTATAGACCTTTTCCGGGTCGTGCCCGCCGCGGCTGAGCGACCAGATCTGATCGTCGCTCCAGTCCTCGACCAGGGCCGCGGTCTCGGGATATTTTCCAAAGAAATGCTTGCGGATATAGGCGCCGTCCTTGGATTTGAAGGTCTGGTAGTCGCCATCCACCGTCTCGTCCATCAACTGCCGCAGCCGGCCCGTCGTGTCCTTTTCCAGCAGCTGGTCCCAGCCCTTGCCCCACAACAGCTTGATCACGTTCCAGCCGGCGCCGCGGAAGTTGCCCTCCAGCTCCTGCACCACCTTGGAATTGCCGCGCACCGGCCCGTCCAGCCGCTGCAGGTTGCAGTTGATGACAAAGATCAGGTTGTCCAGACCCTCGCGCGCCGCCAGATCGATGGCGCCGCGGCTTTCCGGCTCGTCCATCTCGCCATCGCCCAGGAAACACCACACCTTGCGGTCGGCCATGTCGATATGACCGCGGTTGTGCATGTATTTCATGAACCGCGCCTGATAGATCGCCATCAGCGGCCCCAGGCCCATGCTGACCGTCGGGAACTGCCAGTAATCCGGCATCAGCCAGGGATGCGGATAGCTGGACAGCCCGTTGCCGCCGACCTCGCTGCGGAAATTCTCCAGCTCGGCCTCGCTGATCCGCCCCTCCATGAAGCTGCGCGCATAGATGCCCGGGATCACGTGGCCCTGGAAAAACACCAGGTCGCCGCCGTGAATCGCCGACTTGGACCGCCAGAAATGGTTCAGCCCGATGTCATACATCACCGCCGAAGAGGCAAAACTGGCGATGTGACCGCCATATTCGCTGCTCACCTTGTTGCGCCGCACAACCGTCGCCATCGCGTTCCAGCGGTTGATCGTGCGGATCCGCCACTCCATCTCCAGATCGCCCGGAAACGCCGCCTGGTCATCCGCGGGGATGGTGTTCTGATACGGCGTCGTCGCCGAAAACGGCAGCGTCGCCCCAGCCGCCCGCGCCTGCGCAACCGCCTTGTCCAGCAGAAAATGCGCCCGGTTCGCACCGTCGCGCTCAATCACATCCTCTATCGCCTCCTGCCATTCCTGAGACTCTACAGGGTCAATGTCTTCCAGCGGCTTGTTCATGGTCATTCTCCGGTTTTTCTGCGATCAGCCAAAGAACTGCGCGCCGTTNCTGAATTCGCTCTGTCATATGGTCCTCTTCCCCGACGCCGGCATGGCGCCGGCCTTTTGGTTTAAATTTAAACTACAAGGGCGATCGCCCTTACATCGCAGCCTGAAAGATCGTCCCGCCAGCCTGTGCGCTGCCTATCACAGCAAAGTGACGCCACGTAGCCCCGACAGCGCATAGCGTTGATGCACCCAGCGCATAGCTGATAGTTTAGCCTTAAACTATCATTCCTTCCGGATGGCGCATCTTGTCGCGACGTGCGGCGCTGGACGTCTGCACCAAAGCAAAGCTATCGTTGTTGCGGACCGCGCCGCCCCGGTGCGCCGGTATTACAACCCCGAGCAACCCCGAAGGATCGAGCATGAAACTGCTGCGCTATGGCCCCGCCGGATCGGAAAAGCCCGGCCTGATGGATGCTGACGGCACTATCCGGGACCTCTCGGCCCATGTCGGCGATATCACCGGCGCGATGCTCGGCGCCGCCGATCTGGACCGGCTGCGGTCCCTGGAAGCGACCGACCTGCCGCTGGTGCCGGGCCTGCCGCGGGTGGGTCCCTGTGTCGGCGATGTCGGCAAGTTTCTGTGCATCGGTCTGAACTATTCCGATCACGCCGAAGAGGCCGGCATGTCGATCCCCGAGCATCCGATTCTGTTTCTGAAAGCCAATTCCGCGATCTGCGGCCCGAACGACGCGATCTGCCTGCCGCGCGGATCGACCCACACCGACTGGGAGGTGGAACTGGGCGTGGTGATCGGGACGACGGCGAAATATGTCAGCGCCGCCGATGCGCTGGACCATGTCGCCGGCTATTGCATCGTCAACGATGTATCCGAGAGGCATTTCCAGACCCAACTGACCGGGCAATGGACCAAGGGCAAATCCTGTGACACGTTCGGCCCGATCGGCCCCTGGCTGGTCACCCGCGACGAAGTGCCCAACCCGCAGGATCTGGACATGTGGCTGGATGTCAACGGCCAGCGCCGCCAGACCGGCAACACACGGACCATGATCTTTTCCATCGCCCGGATCATCGAACACCTGTCGGCGATGATGAGCCTGCATCCGGGCGACGTGATCTCGACCGGCACCCCGCCGGGGGTCGGCATGGGCATGAAACCGGAACCGGTTTATCTGCGCCCCGGCGACCGGGTCGATGCCGGAATTGACGGGCTGGGCCGGCAGTCCCAGGCCGTGACCCAGGACAGTTGACCGGCAAACCGCTTCTACAGTCCGAAACCGGAAAACGGCAGGAACCGGACAGGATCGCCGGGCCGGATGTGACAGGCGCCGTCGCCGATTTCGACCAGCCCCTCGGCCCAGCTGAGGCCGCTGATGCGGCCCGATCCCTCTGAGGCAAAGACCTGGGCGCGCCCGTCCCGGATCCGGGCACGCAGATATTCGCGGCGGCCCGGCTTCTTGCGTTTCTCGAAATCCGCCGGCACGTCGAACGCAGGCGGAGCCTGCCAGCCAGCCCCGGCCAGCAGGCCCATGGCCGGGCGCGCAAAAATCAGGGTGCAGACCATCGCCGCCACCGGGTTGCCCGGCAGGCCGAAGACCGGCGTGCCGCGCCACAGGCCCAGGGCCAGCGGGCGCCCGGGCTTCATCGCGATCCGCCATTCCTGCATCGCGCCGGCCTCGGTCAACAGGGCCGATACATGGTCCTCGTCGCCCGCCGACGCGCCGCCGCTGGTCAGGATCACGTCGGCCCGGTCCGCCGCCGCATCCAGGCAAGCCCGCAGGGCGGCCCGGTCATCCGCGGCCCGGCCCATATCCACCGGCGCAAAGCCGAACCGCGCGGCCATCGCCAACAGCATCGGCCGGTTGGCGTCATGGATCTGTCCCGGTCCGGCGGCAGCCCCCGGCTCGACCAGTTCGTCACCGGTGGACAGCACCGCCACCCGCAACCGGTGGCGCACCGCCACCCGCGCCACACCGACCGCCGAGAGCAGCGCCAGATCGGCCGGTGTCAGCACCCGACCCGCCGACAGGGCGCGCGCGCCGGCCTGCACATCCTCGCCCGCCGCACGGGCATTTGCGCCGGCTCTGAGCGGGCCGTGAAAGGCGATCTGGCGACCATCGCTGTTGACGTCTTCCTGCAGGATCACCGTATCCACCCCGGCCGGCAGGGCAGCACCGGTCAGGATGCGGATCGCGTGGCCCGGCGCCACCGTACCGGCATGCGGCGCACCCGCCGCGGCCCGTCCCGGCACCAGCGGCAGCACATGCGCGCCCTCGGGCATCGCCCCGGCAAACCCGTAGCCGTCCACCGCCGAATTGGCCAAGGGCGGGTTCGAGCGCGCCGCGATCACATCCTCTGCCAGCACCCGCCCCAGGACCTGCGCCAGGGGCAGGGTCTCGGTGCCGGTGACCGCACTCAGACGGTCGCGCAACAGCGCCAGCGCATCCTCCACCGGGGTCCAGGCCACGCCGGCCGGCAGGGCAAAGCAGTCATCGCGCAGGGGCGGCGGGGCAATCCGGCCCGCTTTGGTGTCCGGCCCGCTCACAACCCCACCTCTGTCAGGATGAAATCGGCGATCGCGGCGGTGTCGTTTAGATCAAAGACCGGCCGGTCAAAGCCCGGCGGCTCGATTTCCGGGCGATCCAGTGCCCGCAGCGCATCGCTGGCCACCGCGCGGACCGTGTCGTCCCGGTCCGCGATCAACGCCGCCCCGGTGGCGGCGCGATGTGCCTCGATCTTGCGATGCGCGGCGCGTTTATACCCCTCGACCAGCACCAGATCCACCGGCGACAGGCGCCGCAGCAAGTCGTGCAGCGGCGGTTCGGCGGCGCCGCGCAGCTCGTGCATCAGCGCCCAGCGGCTGCCCGAGGCCAGTAATACCTCTTGCGCGCCGGCGATGCGGTGGCGGTGACTGTCGCGCCCCGGCTGGTCGATTTCAGCGTCGTGATGAGCGTGTTTGACGGTCGAGACCGAAAACCCGCGCCCGGTGATGTCGGCCACCAGCCGTTCCATCAGGCCGGTCTTGCCGGAATTCTTCCAGCCGGTCACGCCATAGAGCCTCATGAAACCTCGCCCAGCAATGTCGCGGCGGCCTGCAGGTCCGCCGGCGTGTTGACGTTAAAGAACGGATCGTGCCCCGAGGCCTGAAACAGCGCCTCGCGCGCGCCGTGCCGGTCAGTCCACAGCACCACCTTGCGCATGCCGTCCCGCAGGGCCGCCCGCAGATCCTCGCGCAGCACCACCGGCCACAGCCCAAAGGTCGGGTGCCGTACCTGCCCGCGCCGCGCATCCGGGGTCGCCGCCAGCACCAGCGGCACCGCCATGCCGTCACCGGCCGCCTGCAGGCGCGCCACCAGATCTGTCGGAAAAAACGGGGTGTCCGCCGCCGCGGTGACGATGCTGTCCGCCCCCTGCCCGGCGGCCCAGTCCAGCCCTGCCAGCACCCCGGCCAGCGGCCCGGCATAGCCCGGCACGCTGTCAGGCAGGACCGGCAGGCCGAAATCGGCGAACCGGGCGGCATCGCCATTGGCGTTCAGCGCCAGCCCGGAGACCTGCGGCCGCAGCCGCGCGATCACATGTGTCAACAACGGCTGTTCGCCCAGCATCAGCAGCCCCTTGTCGCCGCCGCCCATGCGGCTGGCCAGACCGCCGGCCAGGATGACACCGGGCGGCGCCGTCATCGGCCACCGCCATGCCGGACCGGCCTGCTGCAGAACCGGCCCGTCATGACCGCGCGCTCTGGCGGCGGTGCTTGCTGTCTTCGGGCGGCACCTGGTCCGGATCGGCGTCCCGGATCAGCCGTTCGTCGCCGGACAGGCAGACAAAGCGCTGGCCGCGCATGCGCCCGATCAGGGTCAGGCCGACATCGCGGGCGATCTCGACCCCCCAGGCGGTAAAGCCCGAGCGCGAGGCCAGCACCGGAATGCCCATCAGCGCCGTCTTGATCACCATTTCCGAGGTCAGCCGCCCGGTGGTATAAAGGATCTTGTCCGCAGCCCCCGTGCCGGTCTGCAGCATCCAGCCGGCGATCTTGTCGACCGCGTTGTGCCGGCCGACATCCTCCATATAGACCAGCGGCCGGTCGGCCTGGCACAGCACCGTGCCATGGATGGCACCGGCCTGCAGATACAGCGACGGGGTGCGGTTGATTCGCGCCGCCAGCGCATAGAGCCAGCTGCTGCGCACCGGGGTCTGTGGCAGGCGCACCGCCTCCAGACCCTCCATCATGTCGCCAAACACCGTGCCCACGGCACAGCCCGAGGTGCGGGTCTTTTTGCGCAGTTTTTCCTCGTACGAGGTACGGCGCGCGGTACGCACGACGACGGTGTCCAGCTCGTCGTCGTGATCGACCCCGGTGATCCGGTCATCGGCCTGCAGCATGCCCTGATTGCGCAGAAACCCCAGCGCCAGATATTCGGGATAGTCGCCGATGGTCATCGCGGTGACGATTTCCTGACCGTTCAGAAAAATCGTCAGGGGCCGTTCCTCGACCACCGAGATCGCCGCGCGCGCGCCATTCTGATCGACGCCCTGCACCGCCCGGGTCAGGCGTGGCGCCTCCGGGTCCGGCGCTATGATGTAATCCGCGACATCCGGTTTTGTAGCCAATTGAATCGCCTCTCGATCCTCGCTAGTGCAGACTGGGTCACATTAGGGGCTGAGCATGTCGACCACCACACCGAAATCCTATTTCTGGAGAGGCATCCGCGACAGCCTGCCCTTTGTGCTGGTCGCCGGCCCCTTTGGCATGCTGTTTGGCGTGCTGGCCACCGAGGCGGGGCTGAACCTGATACAGACCATGACATTCACCGTGACCGTCTTTGCCGGCGCGGCGCAGTTCACCGCCCTGCAGCTGATGCAGGAACACAGCCCGACTCTGATCGTGCTGGTCTCGGCCCTGGCGGTGAACCTGCGGGTCGCGATGTATTCGGCGGCGCTGACCCCGTATCTGGGCCAGGCATCGCTGTGGCAGCGCGCCCTGGCCGCCTATTTCACCGTCGATCAATCCTATGCCCTGTCGGTGGTGCGCTTTGAGACCGACCGGAACATGGTGCTGTCCCAGCGCCTGCGTTACTTTGCCGGCACCGTCGGGCTGATCGCGCCGGTCTGGTATGCCGCCTCGCTGACCGGTGCGGTGATGGGCGCGCAGATACCCGACAGCTGGGCGCTGGATTTCGCCCTGCCGATCACCTTTCTGGCAATGGTCGCGCCGATGTTGCGCACCCCGGCACATCTGGCCGCGGCGCTGGTGGCCGTTCTGACCGCGCTGCTGGCCACCGGCTTGCCCTATAATCTGGGTCTGCTGGCCGCCGGTTTCGCCGGCATGGCCACCGGCGCGCGTGTCGAGCAGATTCTCGATCGCCGAAAGTCCCCGGCATGACCGCCCCGCCGCCCGATCCGGTCACCTTGTGGACCGTCATCATCGGTCTCGCCCTGGGCAGTTTTGCCTTGCGGTTCGTGTTCATCGGCCTGATCGGCAGCCGCCAGATGCCGGACTGGCTGCTACGACATCTGCGCTATACAGCCGTGGCGATCCTGCCGGCGCTGGTCACGCCGCTGGTGGTCTGGCCCGCGGCGACCGACGGCCAGTCTGACCCGACGCGCCTGGCCGCGGCGCTGGTCACCATCGCCGTGGGAATGATCAGCCGGAACGTGCTGGCGGCGATCCTGGCCGGCGCCGGCACGCTGTACGGGCTGCTCTATCTACTGGGTTAGCGCCGCGTTGGTCTCGACCAGCGCCCGTTGCAGGTCCGGGCTGTCATTTTCGTAGTACCGGTCGGTGTGCACGCCCGGCACCTGTTCGAACTGCGTCATCAGGGTTTTCGGATACATCGTGCTGTCGATCGCCTCGAACCCCGGCACCTTTGCCAGCAACTTTGACGTGGCATTGGCGCAAAAGGCGCTGGGAACCGAGCCGTTGTTCAGCGCCAGCTGATAGGCGGTCTGGGCCTGTTCCGGGGACACCTCGATCTTCTGGCTGACCACGTGATAAGTGCTGCGCGCATGCGCACTGCGATAGGCCTTTTCGATATAGGGCGTGATCCCAAAGAGCACATCGTGCCGCTCGGGCGTGACATCCGAATAGAACGAGCCCGCCGGGTCAAAGATCACCCGCTCGGAGGCATTGATCATCAGCGCCGAGTGCGCGCCTTCGCCCGACCGGTTATTGATCATCGTGTAAAGGGTCAGAGACGGAGGGCCGGAATCGCGATAGCTGGCGGCGGCCACGGCCTGATCGTCGGCATATTGCTCGTTCACGGTGCATCCGGCGACCGCCACAGCCGCCACCAGTCCGCAGATCACACGGCGCATCGCGTCCCCCCGATCAGCGGGCAAAGACCGCAAGGAAAACAAGGACAAGCAGGATCAGAACCACTGACCAGGTGGTGAATTTCATGAAACCGTTAAACGTGTCGGTCTGGGTTTTGATGTCCATTTCGCCGTGTTTGTGTTCAGCCATATCGCCTGTTCCCGTTCGCGTTGGTTTTTCGTTGACTAGCGCAATTGCTTCTCTCTGTCACCACGTCAATCGCGGTGCCGGGCAATTCCGCGTCACTCGGGCGGGGCGGCCGTCAGGAAATCGCAATCCGGCCAGCCGAACCCCCAGCGCCAGGACAGGCCGGAACAGGGCGCGCCGCCCAGACGCACCGCCAGATACATCGCGTCCGCAATCACCTCATAGCCGGCTATCACGGTGGCGCTGTCGATGTCATAGGCCTCGGCCAGTTGGCGTTTCCGGGTCTCGCCGATATCGATCACACAGAGGCGCAGCGCCGCATCCGCCTGCAGGCGCGCCGCATAGCCGGCCTCGGCAGTGCCGCCGCCTGTGCCGTCATGATAGGCCGCATCATGCACGACACAGCAAGGCTCCCAGGGGGGCCGGTCCTCATGCGCCGCGGCAAAGTCCGGGAACCGCGCCGACACCATCCGCCAGACATCCGACAGGCCACCGCTGCAGCCATCGGTTGCAAACGGCGCCAGCACCGCATCGTCCCTGCCGATCCTTTCGATCAGCGCCTGATGCGCCCGCACTTCCAGCATCCGGGCCAACCCGGACTGGTCCCCGTTCCGGCCCTGTCCGCCGGTCTGGGCCGACACCGCCCCGGCCACCAGGCTCAGCGCCACGCCCAGCGCGGCAGCCGTGATTTCACGGCGAGTCATCGCGATACCCCCTTGCATTGCTCAGGCTCAGGCCCAGTTCCTCGCTCAGCCACAACACCAGCCGCTCGGGGGTGCTCAGTTCGGCGCGGATCTGCAGCACCTGGCGCGCCAGCGCCGGCTCGTCGGTGATCAACCCGTCAACGCCCATCGAAATCATCTTGGACATGTCCAGCGGGTCGTTCACCGTCCAGACATACAGATCCTTGCCGGCCGCATCGGTGGCGTCGACCAGTCGCGGCCCCGCCTGCCCCATGTTGACGGCGATGAAATCGCCCTCAAGCTTGGTCAGATCGCCAATCGCCGTGGCCGCCAGAACGCCGGTGCGCCAGTCCGGCTGCAGCGCCCGCATCTTTTGCACCGCCGGATACTTCAGCGACATGGTGGCGATCTGATCCGCCATCTGCAGATCCTTGACGATCTCGGCCACCCGCGTTTCCAGGGCCACGTCATGGCCATAGTATTTCAGTTCGATCAACACCTTGGAGCGGTCCCTGGCGGTCGTCAGAACATCGCGCAGCAGCGGAGTACGCTGATCCGCATAGACCGGGTCGAACCAGCCGCCGATGTCGATCCCGGCCAGATCGCCCATCTCGGCATCCCAGATCTTCAGATCGACCCCGGCCAGTTTCATGAAGTCGCTGTCATGCATCACCACGACCTGCCCGTCAGCGGTTTCCTGTACGTCGATCTCGACCCAGTCGGCCCCGTCACCGATCGCCTGTTCCACTGCGGCCAGGGTGTTTTCCGGCCGGCTGCCGGCAGCGCCGCGATGGGCGATGATCTCGACCTGGTCCTCGGTGCTGATCCGGTCCAGCAACTGCCCCGCCGAGCCAAAGCCGACAACCGCCAGCCCGGCGATCGAAACACCGGCCAGCGCCAGCGTGCGGCGAAACGATCCGGGCGCGCGTTCCGGTGCCGCTGGCAAAGGGGCGCCACCGTCAAAATAGTCATGCACCAGCCGCGCCAGCGCGCCCAGCGCCAGCGCCGAAACCACCGTATTGCCCAGCCCCCACAGTGACACCATGGCCAGGGTAACGGACAGAACCAGGCGCAGACTCTCGGCTGTTTCCAGCGGTATCAGATGCAGGGCGCCGCCGGCCAGCAGGCCCATCACCCCCATCAGGGCAGCACGCAACACGAGCCAGCCGATCATTTGCCGCTGCAGGCGCAGCCGGTGACCGGTCATGCGCGCCGCACTGCGGGCAAAGGCGGCGCGCGGCGCAGTGGCGTCAAACAGTATCAGATGCAAGGCCAGCGCCCAGCCCGACAGGCGCACCAGCAGCAGCGCCGCCAGCGCCAGCAGCAGCGCCGCGATCAGCGCGCCGGCCAACAGCGCCTCGGGGGGACGATAGGTCAGGTAATAGTTGATGTCGTACTCGCTCAGGAACCACCAGGCGATCAGCAGACCGGCCACCACAAACGGCAAGGACAGCGCCAGAACCCGCAGCACGAACAGGATGGCGAACACCACCAGCGGCCGCGCCCGGCGCAGAACCGCCCAAAAGGCGGCCCGGGCGGCGATCAGACTGTCCGCCCCCCCGCCCCGCCAGATCGCCGCCATGACCGCAAAGCCCAGAACCTCGACCACCAGCAGCAGCCCCAGCACGACGGTGGCCGCGACAAACCCGGCAGGGGTCAGCAGAAACCCGGCAATGTCCTGATCGGTCAGCGCCGCCTGATCCGAGAGCGACACAGCGAAATTGATCAGCCCGCCCAGCAGCGGCGCCAGTACCGCATAGGTAATCAGGCGCAGAGCCAGATAGGTGACGATGAACACCCGGCGCCGGGACCAGGCCGTTTTGTAGGCATTGATGACGGTCAACAGGTCGGACATCACGCGCTCCGGAAATCCACGCCCCATTGAACCGAACGCAGAGGCCCCGGGCAAGGGTCAGGTCAAGATGAAGTCAGCCTTTTTCCAGTTCCGCCGCAAGCCGAAACCCGATGCGGTTGGCCGGCGCATCCGGGCTGGGCCGGGGCAAGGCGCGCAGCAACACGCTCAGCTGGCTGACATGTTGCACCAGCTGCGTGCGCAGCCCGTCGCCGTCACTGCCGTAAAAGGTGACGATGTCCGGGTCGTAATAGCCCAGCCCCTCGATGCGCAGCACGCCGATATCGCCGCCGACGAACCCCATGGCGACCTCGTGTTCGGCGTCCAGTTGTTTCTCGAAATTCTCGATATAGATGATCAGCCGCTCATAGGCCCACTGCGCCGGGCTTTTGCTGTCCACCGGCTGTTTCAGCCGTTCGGGCACCTGCGTCAGCCCGGCCCCGCGGCCCGGATCGGCATGCACCTCGCACATCTTGGGAAACACCTCGTCCTCGCTCAGCTCGGCGGTGGTGCTGATCTTGTCATCCATGTTTTCGCTCCTTGCTCTGATAGAGCCAGGCCCCGTCCTGGCGCCGGGTCCGGGTCACCAGCCCGGCGGTATACAGGTGATTGACATGGGCCACCGCCTCGACCAGCGCCAGCCCGTATTCCCCGGCCCCGATACTGCGCTTGAACAGGGTCGGGAAACAGGCGGCGGCGGGCTGCGGGTGCTGCAGGAAGTCCAGCAGGCGCCGCAGGGCGCCATGGTGGTTCTCGATCAGCTGATGCAGGCGGAACGGCAGGCCGTGAAACGGCAGCTTGTGGCCGCCCAGAACCAGTTGGTCGGGGTTGGCCAGCGGTCGGAACCGTTCGCAGCTTTCCAGCCAGCCGGTCAGCGGGTCGGCCTCGGGTTCGGTGGCGTAGACGCCGATATTCGGGCTGATCGAACACAGGATCTGATCGCCCGAGATCACCAGATTGTCGTCCCGGCTCCAGAAGGTGGCATGTTCCGGCGCGTGGCCGTTGCCGACATGCACGTCCCAGCGCCGCCCGCCCATCTCGATCACGTCGTCCTGCGCCACGCGGCGGAACCCCAGCGGCATCGGCGCCACCACATCGGCATAGTTGAACGGTTTTTCGACGCTGCGCTGGGCCAGGATATCCGGGTCCATTCCGGCGCCGCGCCAAAACGCCAGCGTCTCTTCGGGCGGGCGCGGCTGATCGTCCAGCCATAGCATCCGCGCGAACAGCCAGGCGGTGCGGGTCGCGACCAGTTCGGCACGGTGTTCGGTCTGAAACCAGCCGGCCAGCCCGACATGATCGGGGTGGTGATGCGTCACCACCACCCGGTGCACCGGCTTGCCGGCCAGCGGCCCGGCCAGCAGATCGCCCCAGATGCGGCGGCTCAGCCCGCTGGCCATGCCGGTGTCGATCAGCGTCCAGCCATCGCCGTCATCCAGCGCATAGACATTGACATGGTCCAGCTTCATCGGCAGCGGCAGGCGCATCCACAGCACACCCGGCGCCACCTCGATGGCCTCGCCGCGCCCGGGCGGCGTCTCCCAGGGATAGTGCAGGGCCGGGGCCAGATCGCCATCCATGCTCAGCCTGCCAGCTCTTGCAGATCGAGATCATACAGCACCGCCGCGCCGCATTGTGCCTGGCTCAGCAGGCCGACATGCTCCGGCAGCAGATGGGCGATGTAGAACCGCGCCAGCTTGTCGCGCGCCCCGCCCCTGTCGGCCTGCGCCGCGGCCAGGTGGAAATGGCCGCCCAGCACCCGGGCAAAGGCCCGCAGATAGGGCACCGCACCGGCAAACCGGTCGTTCATCTGATCCTGCGCCACCAACCATTCGGTGGTCTCGCGCAGCGATTCCGTCGCCTGCCAGACCGCCTCGGCCATCGCCGGGTTGTCGGCCCGCGCACCCTCGGCATGGGCTTCGATCTCATCCAGCAGCCGCATCGCGGCCTCGCCGCCATCCATCATCTTGCGTCCCACCAAATCCATCGCCTGGATGCCGTTGGTGCCCTCGTAGATCGCGGTGATGCGCACGTCGCGCGCCAGCTGCGCGGCGCCGGTTTCCTCGATATAGCCCATGCCGCCATGTACCTGCACGCCGGTCTCGGCGACAGAAATCCCGGTCTCGGTGCCAAACACCTTGGCGATCGGCGTCAGCAGCGCGGCCCGCGCCGTCCAGGCCGGGTCGGCGGTGGCGGTCTGCATGTCGATGGCGGCGGCACAGGCCAGCAGTACGGCCCGCGCGGCAAAGGTATCGGCCTTCATCGTCAGCAGCATGCGGCGCACGTCGGCGTGATCGACGATGGTGCCGCTGGCGGTCTTGCCCTGTTTGCGCTCCATCGCATAGGCCAGCGCCCGCTGATAGGCGCGTTCCGCCAGCCCGACACCCTGGCCGCCGACCCCCAGCCGGGCGTTGTTCATCATGGTGAACATCGCCGCCATGCCGCGGTTTTCCTCGCCGACCAGCCAGCCGGTGGCGCCGTCATATTCCATGACGCAGGTCGGCGAGCCGTGAATGCCCAGCTTGTGTTCCAGGCTGACCACCCGCACGCCGTTCTCGGCCCCCGGGTCGCCGTGTTCGTCCGGCAGCCGCTTGGGCACCAGGAACAGGCTGATGCCGCGCGTTCCCGGGGCCGCGTCCGGCAGCCGGGCCAGCACCAGGTGGCAGACATTGCCGGTGATGTCATTGTCGCCCCAGCTGATAAAGATCTTCTGGCCCGAGACGCTGTAGGTGCCGTCGCCATTGGGCACCGCCTTGCTGGACAGGGCGCCAACATCGGACCCGGCCTGCGGTTCGGTCAGGTTCATCGTGCCGCTCCATTCGCCGCTAAGCAGCTTGGGCAGGTACAGGCGTTTCAATTCGTCGCTGGCATGGTGTTCCAGCGCCTCAATCTGGCCCTGCCCCATCAGGGGCGCCAGTTGCAGCGACAGGCAGGCGGCTGCCATCATCTCGTTCACCGCCGTGGTCAGCGTCATCGGCAGGCCCATGCCGCCATATTCCGGGTCGGCGCTGATGCCGATCCAGCCGCCCTCGGCAATCGCCTTCCAGCCCTGGTCAAAGCCGGGCGAAGTGCGCACGACTCCGTTTTCCAGCCGCGCCGGGTTCAGATCGCTGCCCCGGTTCAGGGGCGCCATCACCTCTTCGCACATCTTGCCGGCCTCGGTCAGAATAGCGCTGACCATGTCCGGGCTGGCCTCGGCAAAACGGTCGGTTTCGGCCACCTGCGCAAAGCCGGTGACATGACTGAGCAGGAATTCATACTCGGAGATGGGCGCGCGAAAGGGCATGGCATTCCTCATGATCGATGAACGGAAACCGATGGGCTTGGCATTGCAGGTTACCACCGGTTATGGAAAAAGGACAATTCCATTCGAAACCACCTTGCCGGGTCACGCAACCCGAACGCAGCGTCAGAAAAGCCAGACCGATGAGCGGCACCAACACAGTGACATTGTCGACCTCGGTGGCCCACCTGGCCCAGGCCGCCAACCTGCTGACGGCGGGCGAATGCATCGCCTTTCCCACTGAAACCGTCTATGGGCTGGGTGCCGACGCCCGATCGGGGACGGCGGTGGCCAAGGTCTTTGCCGCCAAGGGCCGGCCCGCTTTCAACCCGCTGATCGTGCATGTGCCCGACGCGACCATCGCGCAACGTCACGTCATCTGGAGCGATACCGCCGACCGGCTGGCAAGCGCCTTCTGGCCCGGGCCGCTGACGCTGGTGTTGCCGCTGCGCGCAGAGCACGGCATCGCCCCGCTGGTGACGGCGGGGCTGGACAGCCTGGCCGTACGGGTGCCGGCGCAGTCGATCGCACAGCGCCTGATGCACATGTTCGGCGGTCCGCTGGCCGCCCCGTCGGCCAACCTGTCCGGGCAGATCAGCGCCACCCAGGCGCGGCATGTGCTGGCCGGCTTGCAGGGCAAAATCGCCGCCGTTGTCGATGACGGGCCCTGCCCGGTGGGGCTGGAATCGACCATTGTCGGGCTGACCGGGGACCGGCCGGTGCTGCTGCGTCCCGGTGGATTGCCGGTCGAGGTGATCGAGACCGCGCTGGGCCATACCCTGGCCCGTGCCGGGGACAAGGAGGGCGTCACCGCCCCTGGCCAGTTGCAATCGCACTATGCCCCCGCCGCCGCGCTGCGCCTGCAAGCCCGCTTCCCGCGCGCCGGCGAGCTTCTCCTGGGGTTTGGTCCGATGGATTGCGATCTGAACCTGTCGCAAACCGGAGACCTGACCGAGGCCGCGGCCAATCTGTTCGGACATCTGCATAAATTGGACCGGATGTCCGCGATGATCGCGGTCGCACCGGTGCCGGATCACGGGCTGGGTCTGGCGATCAACGACCGCCTGCGCCGCGCTGCCGCGCCGCGCGACACCTAGCCCGCGCGACAACCGACCCGCGCGCGTTCCGCGCGACATCCGACCCTGATTCAGGCGTGACCGGCGCTGGCCGACAAGGTCAGCGGGTCCACCCCCAACGATTTCAGCGCCCCGCCCCATTTCTCAGTATCTTGAGTGGCAAAGACCAGATCGCTATCGGCCTCGGTGGTCAGCCAGCCGTTCATGGTGATCTCGGCCTCCAGCTGTCCCGGCCCCCAACCGGCATAGCCCAGCATCATCAGGGCGCGCTCGGGTCCGCTGCCGACGGCGATATCCTCGAGGATGTCCAGCGTCGCAGTCATGCTGAACCGGTCCGACACCGTCATGGACTGCAGACTGGACGTATAATCGGGCGAATGCAGTACGAAGCCGCGCGCGCTTTCCACCGGGCCGCCGAAATGCACCGTCATGTCGCGCCCCGGCGGTTTCGGCTCGATGTCCAGCTGTTCCAACAGATGCGACAGGCGCACATCTTCCGCGGGCTTGTTGACGATCAGCCCCATCGCGCCCGAGCTGCCGTGACTGCACAGGAAAACCACGGAATGTTCGAACCTGAGATCGCCCATTCCAGGCATGGCAATCAACAGTTTTCCGGTCAGATCCATGTATCGTCCCTGCTCTTTATGTCTGCATTCCCCACCCGGTTGCCACCTCGGACCAACATGGCCTCAGCCCCGCTCTGGTGCAAGAGATAGATCGGTGCTGTGTCGATTTTGGCATGGCGTTGACCGGAAAGTGACTTGGCTTTTCAGGCGCGAGTGCCCAAGACTTTGGCATGATAAAACGATTTCTCACAGTTCTGACGCTGCTCGGCGCGTCGATCCTGCCGGCGGCGCCGGCTCTGGCGCGGAACGATCTGGGCAACCTGGTGCGCATCGAGGTGCTGGATGGGGGTATGACCGAACGCGGCACCTATCTGACCGCGCTGCGCCTGCACCTGTCGGATGGCTGGAAGACCTATTGGCGGGCGCCGGGCGATGCCGGCATTCCGCCACAGTTCGACTGGCGCCGGTCCAGCAATCTGGGCAAGGTCCATATCATCTGGCCGGCCCCGCTGGTGTTCGACCAGGGCGGGCTGCAGTCGATCGGCTACAGGAACCAGCTGGTTCTGCCCGTCGAGATCACCCCCACCGAACCCGGCAGGCCGGTGCGCCTGCGCGGCAAGGTCGAGATCGGCATCTGCAAGGACGTCTGCATTCCCGGCACCCTGTCCGTCGACCACCGGCTGGATGCCAAGGCCGAGCGCAACCCGGTCATCGCGGCGGCGCTCGCCCAGCGTCCCTATGACCGTGCCGAGGCCGGGGTCACGTCGGCCATCTGCCGCCTGACCCCGATCAAGGGCGGCATGCGCCTTGAGGCGCGGATCGACATGCCGGCGGCGGGCGGGCACGAGGTGGCGGTGATCGAACCGGGCAACGCCCGCATCTGGGCCTCGCCGGCACAAACCCGCCGCCAGGGCGGGGTGCTGATCGCCGCCAGCGACCTTGTGCATGTCGACGGGCAAGGCAGCTATGCGCTGGACCGCGCAGCGGTGCGCATCACCGTGCTGGGACGCGACCACGCGGTCGACATCCAGGGCTGCACGCCCGGCTAGGCATGACCGCACCCGTCCCCAGGATCGGCGCCATTGCCGTTGTCGTCACCACTGGTCACGTGCTGCTGGCCCGGCGCCGAAATCCGCCCGATGCCGGGCTGTGGGGGTTCCCCGGCGGCCATGTGGAACTGGGCGAGACCGCCCTGACCGCGGCCGCGCGCGAGTTGCGCGAGGAAACCGGCGTGCTGGCCGAGCCGCTGGAATACCTGACCAATATTGACGTGCTGCGCCATGACGCGCAGGGCAACGTGACCGCGCATTACCTGCTGGCCGCCGTGCTCTGCGATTTCGTCAGCGGCACACCGAGCCCCGCGGATGACGTCATCGAGGCCGCCTGGGTGCCGCAGGAGCAGGTGCGCGCGGGGACGCTGCCGATGAGCGACCAGGTGGACGTGCTGATGGAACAGGCGATCCGGCGCGATCAGACCCGGCGCGGCCCGCCCCGCGCATAACCCAGAACCGCCAGCAGCCAGGTCGCCAGCACGATCAGCGCCGCGCCGGGCACGAACACCGCCAGACCCGCCATCAGGGGATCATCCGCCAGCGCCGCCGGCAGCAGGGCCGCCAGCGCTGCGGGCAGGCCGCCTGTCAGTGCCGCCATGCCCATCGTGGCCGACAGCCAGACCGCCAGCAGCGCCCCGGCACCCGCGATCAGGGCGCGAAATGGCCCCGCGCCGGCCCGGCGCAGCGCCGCCAGCGGGCGGGCGATGTCGTTCTGCACCGCCACCAGCGCGGGCACCACCAGCAGCACCAGCACCATGCCGAACCCCAGCCCATAAACCAGGGTGATCACCGTCGGCTTGAGAAACTGCGCCTGCTGGCTCTGCTCATACAGCAGTGGCGCCAGGCCCAGCACGGTGGTCAGCGTCGTCAGCATCACCGGCCGCAGCCGGTCGGTGGCGCCTTCGATGATCGACGGGATCAGCCCGCGCTCGCGGGCATATTGGTCGATGGTCGTCACCAGCACGATGGAATCGTTGATGATGATGCCGGTCAGCCCCAGCAGCCCGACCACGGTGAACATGCTCAGCGGCACCTGCCACAGGTGGTGGCCCCAGATCGTGCCGACCAGACCAAAGGGAATGATCGCCATCACCACCAGCGGCCGGGTCCAGCTGGCGAATACCCAGGCCAGCACCAGATAGACGCCGGTCAGGCACAGGATCAGCCCGTTCCTTGCATCGCGCAGGAAGTCGCCCTCCTGCTCGCTGAGGCCGGAAAGACGCCATTCGACCTGCCGTTCGCTGGCGATGCGGGGCAGGATCGCGGTCTTCAGCGCGTCCTGAATCTCGGCGGCGCGCACCGGATCGTCCTCGGAGATGTCTCCAGTGACGGAAATCACCCGGATGCCGTTCTCGCGGCGCACGGTGGAAAAGCCGGTACGTTGCTGGACGCTGACGATATCGGACAGGGGCACGTATTTGCCCTGCGGCGTGCGCATATAGGTGCGGTCCAGAAAATTCGCCGTCAACTCGCCCGCCGGCAGTTCGACACGGATCGCGGCACTGCGCGGCCCCTCCGGGTAGGTCGCCGCCTCAAGCCCGTTCAGCCGGGCGCGCAGAGCCCGGCCCAGCGCGTCGATGGTAAAGCCCAGCGCCTGACCCTGCGCCGTCAGATCGAGAATCAGCTCTTCTTTGTCATAGGCCAGATTGTCCTGCACCGCGGAGACTTCGGGATAGCGCAGCAACGCGCTCTGCAAATCCTGGCTGGCGGCCTTCAGGGTATGCACATCGGCGCCATAGAACTGCACGTCCAGCGCATCGCCCCCCGGCCCCGAACGCCAGCCACGGAAGGTCACGATCTCGGCCATCGGATGCTGACGCACCCGTTCCTGCAGTTCGGCAACAAAGGCAAAGCTGGAATAGGGCCGCAGATCGGCGTCGATCAGCTCGATCGCGATACCGCCCAGCAGATCCGCCTCTTTGGTTTCGACGCCCGACAGGCCCCGCCCGGAATTGCCGCCGATCTCGGCAATTACGTAATTCAGCGGATTGACACCGTGACGGGCCTCGTATTCCCGGCCCAACGCTTCGGTGGCGCGCTGCATCTCGCGCATCATCGCCAGCGTGTCGGCCCGGCTGGCGCCCTCGACCATGGCGAAATTACCGGTGACCGAACCGCGTTCCGGCGCGTTGAAGAACCGCCATTTCACGTCGCCCCGGATGAACATCGCCAACTGGCCAGCCAGAATGGCGACGGCAGCGGCCAGCACCACATAGCGCCCCCGGATCACCCAGACCATGGCGCGGCTGAACAGGTGATCGCGCAACCAGCGGAACCCCGCATTCACCGCCCGGTTCGGCCAGTCGTACCAATGCTGTTTCGCCGAATGGGCGATGGCATGGGACATGTGGTTGGGCAGAATCAGGAAACACTCGACCAGCGAAGCCAGCAGGACCGCGATCACCGTAAAGGGGATATCCGCGATCAGGTCGCCGAACCGGCCGCCGATGGCGACCAGGCCGAAAAACGCGATCACCGTGGTCATGGTGGCGGCAAAGACCGGCATCGCCATGCGCCGGGCGGCATTCTCGGCCGCCTGCACCGGGTGCTCGCCCAGCCGGCGGGCGCGGAAATCGGCATGTTCGCCGACCACGATGGCATCGTCCACCACGATGCCCAGGGTGATGATCAGCCCGAACAGGCTGACCATGTTGATCGTCAGACCGGCGATATACATCAGCGCGATGGCGGCAAACATCGCCGCCGGTATCCCCGCCGCCACCCAGAACGCGATGCGCGCGTTCAGGAACAGGAACAGCAGGCACAGCACCAGCCCCAGCCCCATCAGGCCGTTATCCACCAGTATGTCCAGACGGCCGCTGATCGCGGCCGCGCGGGTGCGGATCAGGTCCAGCGTCACCCCGGCGGGCAGGCTGGCCTGCATCTCGGCCGCCACCTGTTCGACCTGGCGCTGAATGCCGATGGCGTCGCCCCGGTCCGAGCGGTCGATGCGGATCGACATCGCCGGATCGTCACCGACGAAATAGCTGCGCTTGCGATCCACGCCCTCGACCCGGAGGGTGGCGATGTCCTCGATGGTCAGGGTCGAGCCATCGGCGTGCGAGCGCAGAACGATGCCGGCGATGGCCTCGGCGCTGCGCTTCTCGGTGCCGGTGCGCACCCGCGCATTGGCGCCGCCGACATCGCCCGCCGGGTCGGCATCGACCTCGGCGGCGATGGCCCCGGCGATCTCGGCCATGGTGATGTCATGCGCGATCAGCTTGGCCGACGGCACCTCGACCACGGTTTCCGGCGCCGCGACGCCGCGAATCGTCGTGCGGGTGACGCCGGCGGTGAACAGGCGGGTGACGAATTCATCGGCAAAGCGCGCCAGTTGCTGCGGCGCGACCGGGCCGGTGATCACCACATCGGTCACCCGGTCGCGCCAGGCGCCGCGGCGCACGGTCGGGTCCTCGGCCTCGTCAGGCAGGGTCGTGACCGCATCCACCGCCGCCTGCACGTCATCGGCGGCGCGCGCCATGTCCCAGCCGGGCTCGAATTCCAGCGCGATGGTGGCCAGCCCCTCGCGCGACACCGCGCCGGAGCTGTGGACCCCATCGACCGCCAGCAGGGTCGGTTCCAGCACCTGCACGATGGCACTGTCCACGTCTTCGGGTCCGGCGCCCTCCCATTCCACCTTGACGGTGACATTGTCGACGATCACGTCGGGAAAAAACTGCGCGCGCATGTTCGGCATCGCCGCCACGCCCAGCACCAGCATCACCACCAGCAGCAGGTTGGCGACCGTGCGGTGGCGGGTGAAATAGGACAGCAGGCCGCCGGCGGCGCGGGGAATATCGCGCGCCATGCCCGCCTAGCCCCCGATCCGCGATTCGATCCGCTGTACCAGCCGCGCCGGCACCCGGGCCTCGGCAAGTTGCCCCAGCAGCCGTGCCTTGTCGGCTTCGGGCATGCGGTCATTGGCCCGCACCAGCGCCACCAGCCGCGCCCGCCGGTCCGCGCTGAGTTCCAGCATCGCCTGATCCGGCGCCAGCTGCGCCT
Organism: Sedimentitalea sediminis; assembly: GCF_042687825.1. Taxonomy (NCBI): domain Bacteria; kingdom Pseudomonadati; phylum Pseudomonadota; class Alphaproteobacteria; order Rhodobacterales; family Paracoccaceae; genus Sedimentitalea; species Sedimentitalea sediminis. Next base: position 93,656 of record NZ_JBHUQE010000005.1, read on the forward strand.
GATCGCGCAGGGGGCGCACGCGGATGCCAGCGCCCAGCAGCGGCGTGCGCCCGACCACGACTTCGCGCCCGTCCAGCCCGGCACCGCGCACCAGAATATCGTCGCCCTGCCGCCGCACCAGTTCCACTTGCAGCGATTCCAGCCGGTCATCCGCACCCAGCACCAGCACCGTGCCGGCGGCATCCAGCGCCGAGGCGGGCAGCCGGGCGACATTCTCTTGTGGCGGTTCGCGCACCGAGACGGTGACGAAATCGCCCGGCTTGAACCCCGCGGCACTGTCCAGCCCGGCAAAGATCAGCCGGCCGGACTGGCCGTCGCCGGCGACTGCGCTATCGCGGCTGATGCGTCCCGACGCCAGCAGCTCGCCGCCCCAGATGTCCAGCGCCGCCACAATCGGCGCCGACACCAGCGCGCCGTTGTGGTCCAGCAGCCTGGCGTATTGCGCCGTCGATATCCGGAACGCCACTTCCAGCGCGCCGGGATCGACCAGCAAGGCCAGCTTTTCGTTCGGCGACACCAGACGCCCCACGACCAGATCGACCTCGCTGAGCGTACCGTCAAAGGGCGCGGTCAGCGTGGTTTCCGCCAGATCGCGCCGGCCCGTCTCGACCGCTATGCCGGCCCGCGCCAGCCGCGTCGCCGCCTGATCGACCCGGGCCTCGGACTGGGCCACCGCCTGACGCCGCGACAGCACCGCCTGGCGCGCCGAGGCCGCGGCCAGTTCGGCCACCTCGACGGCGGCGGCGGTGCCGACACCGCGCGATTGCAGATCGGCCTGGCGCTGATAGGCCCGCTGCCGCAGATCCGCCTGCGCCGCCGCCGCCGCCAATTCGTCGCGGGCCAGAGCCAGCGATCGTTCGGCATCGCGCACCTCGGCCTGCGCATCCAGCAGGTCGTTTTCCAGCCGGTCCAGCGCCGATTGCGCATCCGCCGGGTCGATCTGCACCAGAACCGCGCCGGCGCGAACCTCGCCGCCCTCTTCGAACTGCTCGGCCAGCGCCACGATGCGCCCGCCCAAGGCGGTGCGCAGCTCCAGCGTGCGGCGGCTCTGGACCTGGCCAAAGGCCTGCATCTGCGGCGCGATGGTCTCGATGCGGGCGGTCACCAGGTTGACCGCAAAAACCCGTTCGCGGGCTTGCGGCGGCGCGCGGTCGGCACTCATCCGGGTCTGTACCGCCGAAACCACCAGGCTGACGGCATAGATCAGCAAGGCCAGCGTCAGGGACGCCAGGAACAATCCGACCAGACTTTGCCGCAAGAAACGCATCGCTTACACCTATGGGCCGCACAGCGCGGCCCTGTTCATAAGGTAGCGAGACACGGAAAAATGCCAAGCCACAAGGGTGTTAACGTCGGTTCGGTCTATTTCCGTCGCTGATGTTCCGTCAGACGCGGCATGATTTCGACGAAATTGCAGGGCCGGTGCCGGATATCCAGCTGCAGCGACAGGATGCCATCCCAGGCATCCTTGCAGGCGCCGGGACTGCCCGGCAGGGCAAACAGATAGGTGCCGCCGGCCACGCCGCCGGTAGCGCGGGACTGCACGGCGCTGGTGCCGATCTTGTCCATCGAGATCATCGTAAAGACGGTGCCGAACGCCTCGATTTCCTTTTCATAGACGTCGCGATGCGCCTCGACCGTGACGTCGCGCCCGGTCAGACCGGTGCCGCCGGTCGAGATCACCACGTCAATCTCGGGGTCGGCGATCCAGCGCCGCAACCGGTCGGCAATGCGGTCCCGTTCATCGGGCAGCAGCGCCCGGTCGGCGATCTGGTGCCCTGCCGCCAAGGCGCGGTCGACCAGCACCTGTCCGGACCTGTCCTCGTCCGGGCTGCGGCTGTCGGACACGGTCAGCACCGCGATGCGGACCGGGATGAATGTCATGGTTTCGTCTATGCGCGACATGGGTTTGGTTCGCTTTCCCTTGCTTTGCCGGACCCGGCGGCCCGGTCACGGATCGATGTCGAACCAATGCGCGACCGGGCCCAGATTCACAACCCGGGTCGCGCCGATCTGCGCGCTCTGGCCCCAGCTGTCATGGATATGACCGCACAGGGCCAGTTGCGGCTGCAGCCGCTCGATGGCCTGATAGATCGCCTCGGAGCCGGCCGAGACCCCGCGCGAGGTGCGGTCGACCGCGCCCTTGGGCGGCGCGTGCAGGATCAGGATATCCGCCGCCTCACAGCGCCCCAGCATCTCTGCCGCTACCGCTTCGGACAGATCGCACGACCAGGTGCCAAACGGCGTTTCGGGAACCGCATAGCCCAGACCGAACAGGTCCAGCCCGCCCAGACGGGTGCCCTGCCCGTGCAGCACTGTGGCGCCCTTGGGCGCAGCGGCCCTCAGTTCGTCCTGACTTTCGGCATTGCCCGGCACCAGAACCAGCGGTGCCGCGATCCCGTCCAGCAGCGCCATCGCCGCCGCCAGATCCTGGCGCATGTTGCAGAAATCTCCGGCGCCGATCACCAGATCGGCCTCGGAGCTGGCCGCGACGATCGCGGCGGCGCGGGCGGCAGAATGGTGCAGGTCGGAAAACGCCAGAACCCTCACGGTGCTGCCCTCAGCCGCGCCTGCAACGACAACAGATCGGCCCAGGCCTGGCGCTTGGCCGCGGGCTGGCGCAACAGATAGGCCGGGTGCAGCATCGGTAGCGCCGGGCGGTCATAGGCCTGGGACCAGGTGCCGCGCAGACGGGTGATGCCCCGTTTGCCCAGCACCGTCTGACAGCTGATATTGCCCATCAGAACGATCAGATCCGGGTCGGCCAGTTCCACATGACGGGCCAGAAACGGCTGCATCATGGCGATCTCGTCGGGCCTGGGGTCGCGATTCTGCGGCGGCCGCCAGGGCAGCACATTGGTGATATAGACCGACTCGGCCCGGTTCAGGCCGATCGCTGCCAGCATCCGGTCCAGCAACTGCCCGGCGCGGCCGACAAAGGGCCGCCCCTCGCGGTCCTCGTCGCGCCCGGGCGCCTCGCCGATGATCATCACCCGTGCCTCGGGAATACCGTCGCTGAACACCAGATTGCGCGCGCCCTTTTTCAACTCGCAATGCTCATAGGCCCCCAGCGCCGCCTGCAATTGCGCCAGCGACGTGGCCGCCCGGGCCGCCTTGCGAGCCACTTCGACGGCATCTTCGTCAGGCGTCAGGTGCGGCGTCATCGCCGGCCGCCCCGCACCAGCCGCCGCCGCTCTGCCGGTCGGCGCCGGTTGCGCGCCGGGTTTCGCCCGCGCCTGCCAGGGCGCGGTCTCGGGCAGGCCATAGCGGTCCACCGGCGCATCGCCGATCGCCTCGGTCGCCCCCAGTTCGATCTGCCAGGCCAGCAGGGCCCGGGCCTCGTGATGCTGCAACGTCGATTCCATGGCGGCCACGCTACCCGCTTCGCGGCTGCGACAAAACCGTCCGGGCCGGGTTTCAGCGAAAAATCCGCGTCTGCGGCACCGCGACGGGGCGGCACCGCTTGCCCGCGCCAAGGCGGCTTTCTATAAGGTGCCGACCACGATGCGGAGCGCCCATGTCCTTTGACCACCGCCACCTGCTGGGGATCGAACAACTGGCCCCCGGCGACATCACCACGATCCTCGATCTGGCCGAAGACTACGTGGCGCTGAACCGGCAGACCGCTAAGCATTCCGACGTGCTGTCCGGCCTCACCCAGATCAACATGTTCTTCGAGAACTCGACCCGCACCCAGGCCAGTTTCGAAATTGCCGGCAAGCGGCTGGGCGCGGATGTGATGAACATGGCGATGCAGGCCAGCTCGATCAAAAAGGGCGAGACCCTGATCGACACGGCGCTGACGCTGAACGCCATGCATCCCGACCTGCTGGTGGTGCGCCACCCGCATTCCGGCGCCGTCGACCTGTTGGCGCAAAAGGTCAATTGCGCGGTGCTGAATGCCGGTGACGGGCGGCACGAACACCCGACCCAGGCTTTGTTGGACGCGCTGACCATCCGCCGCGCCAAGGGGCGGCTGCACCGGCTGAACGTGGCGATCTGCGGCGACATCGCCCATTCCCGCGTGGCGCGCAGCAACATCCTGCTGCTGGGCAAGATGGAAAACCGCATCCGCCTGATTGGCCCGCCAACGCTGATGCCGGCCCAGATCGACCAGTTCGGGGTCGAGGTCTATGACGACATGAATGCCGGGCTGGCGGATGTCGACGTGGTGATGATGCTGCGGCTGCAGCGCGAACGTATGGATGGCGGCTTTATCCCCTCGGAACGGGAATACTACCACCGCTACGGGCTGGACGCGGAAAAGCTGGCCCTGGCCAGACCCGACGCCATCGTGATGCATCCGGGGCCGATGAACCGCGGGGTCGAGATCGACGGCACCCTGGCTGATGACATCAACCGCTCGGTCATTCAGGACCAGGTCGAAATGGGCGTCGCCGTGCGCATGGCGGCAATGGAACTGCTGGCCCGCGCCCTGCAGGACCGCCGGACCGGCGCGGCATGAGCGACGCGCTGACCATCCCCGCCGGCGAGACCGGCAAGGTCCGGGTCTTCGCCCTGGACATGCCCCCCGAGCGCGCGAAATTCCTGCGCGAACCCGGGGCCGCCGATCAGGTTCTGGGCCAGATTCCGGGCGGTGTGCCGCTGAACCCCGCCTATATCGAGGTGTTTCCGATCGCGGATCTGGAACAGCTGGGACTGGCCGGATATCTGCACGAAGGCTGCGGCATCCCCACCGACCAGATCGCCCCCGACCGCGAGCGGCTGCAGGCGCTTACCGGCCATGTCATGCTGGTCTATAGCCGGGCTTTCGATGGTCAGGCCACGCAACTGACCCCGGCCCCCGAACTGCGTCTGATCGGCACCTATGGCGAACCGGGCACCGACTGGCGCGCCCCGGCGCCGCTGAAAACCGACAGCGCCCGGCCGCGCGCCAACGCCGGTCAAGCACCGCGCGCCGCCCGGTCGCGGGCGCGGCGCATCGGTGCCGGCATCTTTGCTTTCTTCATGGCACTGATCGTGCTGACGCTGATCCTGGTGCTGACATGACCGAAACCGGGCAGCAGTTCACCGCCGACCGGCAGACGTATATCCAGAGCCATGTCAAGCTGGCAGCTCTGGCCATGGCCCTGGCAATGGCGGCGCTGTGGCTGCTGGACAACCCGCATGTCTGGACCGGGGCGATCGGTGGTCTGGCCGCCATCGCCTTTCGCGGCTGGTTCATGGCGTCCGAACAGCTGGCCGTGGTCTGGGAAATCCGCGACGGCGCGCTGATCGGCCCGATGCAGCGCCACATCCCGCTAAGCGACATCGCGACCGTGCGCAGCATGGCCAGTTTCGTGCAGGTGATCACCAAGCGCGGCGACAAGCACCTGATCAAGTACCAATCCGACCCGGCCGCCACGGTCGCGGCGATACAAAGGGCCTGCGCATGACCGCTCTGCTATTCTCCAATGCCCGGCTGATCGATCCCGCGGCGCGGACCGATGCGCCCGGCAGCCTGCTGGTCAGAGACGGGAGCATCCTGGCTGCCGGAGCCAATGTCGCCGCGCCCGAAGGTGCTGAAATCATCGATTGCGGCGGCAAGTGCCTGGCGCCGGGCATCGTCGATATCGGCGTCAAGGTCTGCGAGCCGGGCGAGCGGCACAAGGAAAGCTATCGATCGGCCGGGCTGGCGGCGGCGGCCGGCGGCGTCACCACCATGGTCACCCGGCCCGACACCACGCCGGCGATCGACAGCCCGGAAACGCTGGAATTCGTGACCCGGAGGGCCAATGCGGCCGCCCCGGTCAATGTCCTGCCGATGGCGGCCCTGACCAAGGGGCGCGCGGGTCGGGAAATGACCGAGATCGGCTTTCTGATGGATGCGGGTGCGGTCGCCTTTACCGATTGCGACCATGTGATCAGCAACACAAAGGTGCTGAGCCGCGCGCTGACCTATGCCCGTTCCCTGGGGGCGCTGGTCATCGCGCATCCGCAGGATCCGGGCCTGTCCGCCGGGGCCTGCGTCACCTCTGGAAAATTCGCCTCGCTGCGCGGTCTGCCGGCAGTCTCGCCGATGGCCGAACGCATGGGACTAGACCGAGACATCGCGCTGCTGGAAATGACCGGCGCGCGCTATCACGCCGACCAGATCACCACCGCCCGCGCCCTGCCGGCGCTGGCGCGCGCCAAACGCAACGGGCTGGACATCACCGCCGGAATCAGCATCCACCACCTGACCCTGAACGAGCTGGACGTCGCCGATTACCGGACCTTTTTCAAGGTCAAGCCGCCGCTGCGCTCGGAAGACGACCGCATGGCGGTGATCGAGGCGCTGCGCGACGGGCTGATCGACACGATCAGTTCGATGCACACACCGCAGGACGAGGAAAGCAAGCGCCTGCCGTTCGAAGAAGCCGCCAGCGGCGCGGTGGCGCTGGAAACCCTGCTGCCCGCCGCGCTGCGGCTGGTGCATGCAGGCCTTCTGGACCTGCCGGGCCTTTTTGCCGCGCTGGCACTGAACCCGGCGAAACGGCTGGGCCTGCCCTGCGGCCGCCTGTCGCCCGACGCACCGGCCGATCTGATCCTGTTCGACCCGGACACGCCCTTTGTGCTGGACCGCGCCACGCTGCGTTCGAAATCGCGCAACACGCCGTTTGACGGACAGCGGATGCAAGGCCGGGTTCTGGCCACTTATGTCGCCGGGAAACCGGTCTATCGGAGAGACTGATGCCGCCACTTGATTCGACCGTCAGCCAGCTGATCCTGTGGGCCCTTGTCGGCTATGGCCTGGGGTCGATCCCGTTCGGCATGATCCTGGCGCGCCTGATGGGACTGGGCAATCTGCGCCAGATCGGCTCGGGCAATATCGGCGCCACCAACGTTCTGCGCACCGGCAGCAAGACAGCGGCGGCGCTGACGCTGCTGCTGGATGGCGGCAAGGGCGCGGTTGCGGTGCTGTTGGCCCGCGCGCTGGCCCCCGAGGATTCGGTGCAGCTGACGGCGCTGGCGGCGTTTCTGGGCCATTGCTACCCGGTCTGGCTGGGCTTTCGCGGCGGCAAGGGGGTGGCGACCTTTCTCGGCATCTGGCTGGCGCTGGCCTGGCCCGTGGGCCTGGCTTGTTGCGCCACATGGCTGGCGGCGGCGGCGGTCAGCCGGATCTCGTCGATGGCCGCGCTGGTGGCGGCAGCGGCCTCGACGCTGTGGGCGCTGCTGCTGGGATATGGCGCGGCGATGCTGCTGGGCGGGATCCTGACCCTGCTGGTGTTCTGGCGCCACCGCGCCAACATCGCCCGTATCCGGGCCGGATCGGAACCCCGGATCGGCCAGCGCGACTGACCGAAACGCACATTCGTCCGATTGTTCGGCCAAACAGTCCCCAAATGGGTGTTGCAGGTTGTATTCACGATTTCGTAATCTGTTGTGAGATTCCTTGAGATTTTCACTTTTTTGCCTTTGCGGCAATCACTTACAGATTACGAGAAGGAAAAACCAATGCCAGCCGAACAATCTCTGGTCGCACAGTGGAACGAGGTCATGCTGGCCGCCATCCGTGCGGACGAGGCAAAACCGACCGAAACCACCTATCAGTTATACCTGACCAGCGCGGCAATCTATGACGCCTGGGCCGCCTATGACACCACCGCCTATGGCCAGTACAGCGAGTTGTCGCGCCCGGAAGCCGAGCATGACGCAGCGCACAAAGCCGAGGCGGTCAGCCATGCCGCCTATAACATGCTCAGCCATCTGTTTCCGAATGAACAGGCGCGGTTTGACGCCTTCATGGACCAGTTGGGCTATGACCGCACCGATACCAGCACCGATCCCTCGACTGCGGCCGGTGTCGGCAATCTGGCGGCGCAGAACGTGCGCGATGCGCGCGCCCAGGACGGATCGAACGCGGCCAATGACTATGCCGACACCAGCGGCTATGTCCCGGTGAACAGCGCCGATCCGGATGATCCCGCAACGCCGGGTCAGCCGGGGTTTGACCCCAACCACTGGCAGCCGCTGCGGGTGCCCACTGGTACGGTGGTGGATGAAAACGGCATCCCGGTGATCGACCCGAACGATCCGTCCAGCTATGACGATCAGGTGGCGCTGACGCCGCATTGGGGCGGCATTGATCCCTTTGCCCTGACCTCGGGCGGCCAGTTCCGCCCGGACGCGCCGCCGAAACTGGGCGACTTCACCCCCTATACCGACGGCACCGGCAAGGTGACGACCAATGACCAGGCCTGGCGCGACCAGGTCACCGAAGTCCTGCACACCAGCGCCAGCCTGACCAACACAGAAAAGGTGATGGCCGAATTCTGGGCCGACGGGCCGCGCACCGAATCGCCACCGGGCCACTGGAACCAGATTGCCCAGGACATCGCCCTGCGCGAGGGCCACGGCATCGACGAGGACGCAAAAATGTTCTTTGCCCTCAACGCCGCCGTCTTTGATGCCGGCATCGCCACCTGGGACGCCAAGTACCACTATGATTTCATACGCCCGCAATCGGCGATCCGGCATCTGTTCCACGGTCAGCAGGTGATGGCCTGGGCCGGGCCGGACAAGGGCACGCAGGCGATCATGGGCGAAGACTGGCAGCCCTATCAGAACGTTACCTTCGTCACCCCGCCCTTTCCGGAATTCGTGTCGGGGCACTCGTCCTTTTCCATGGCGGCGGCGCGCACGATCGCAGCCTTTGTCGGCTCGGATACGTTCTATGACGGAACGTCGTTGGGCAATTACGATCTGGATGATGTCCCGGGCACCGACCTCCTGGGGCAGTATGTCGCCACGCATCTGGTGTTCGAGACCTGGGAAGGCACCGAACCGGTGGTGCTGCAATGGGAGACCCTGACCGAGGCGGCCGAAGAGGCCGGGATCAGCCGTCTCTATGGCGGCATCCACATTCAGGACGGCAACCTGCGGGCGCTGGATCTCGGCGAGGACGTCGCCGCCCAGGCCCAGATCCGCTGGTCGGCCCTGTTCACCCGCGGCGGCGACGACGTGTTGACCTGTGATGCCGCTGGCGGGCTGATGATCGCCGGCGCCGGCAATGACAGCGTGCAGGGCAATGTCGGCGACGACATTGTCGAAGGCGGCACCGGCAACGACCTGCTGACGGGGATGCGCGGCGCCGACCGGCTGGATGGCGGCGCCGGGCTGGACGATCTGTCCGGCGGGCTGGATGACGACATCCTGACCGGCGGGGCCGGCGATGACGTGCTGCGCGGCGGCCCCGGCGACGATCTGCTGGACGGCGGCGCGGGCGATGACGCGCTGCGCGGCGGTGTCGGCGATGACGAACTGTGCGGCGGCGACGGGCTGGACGTGCTGCGCGGCGGCGCCGGCAACGACGTGCTGAAAGGCGGCAGGGACTCGGACGATCTGGGCGGCACCGAAGGCAATAATGTGCTGATCGGCGGCGAGGGCTGGGACATCCTGCGCGGCGGCCTGGGTGCGGACAAGTTCGTCTTTAACGTCGATGACGGCGGCGGCGTCGACGAAATCTGGCGCTTTGACGCCAGCCAGGACCAGATCGTGCTACAGGGTTTTGCCGATGGGACCGCCGTCCAGACCCTGGCCTTTCAGGATGCGGTCTCGGTCTTTGTCGATGGGGTGCATATCGCCAATGTGAACCGGATCGATCCTGGCGAACTGGTGGTCGGCGACACGATCGTGTTCGACGACACGCCGCTGGTGTAAGCCGGTTGCCGGCAGCGGGCGGGCCCCGCTGCCCGCTGCTGCGCTGCCGATCCCAGCCGGGATCGTGATCAGCGTCAGTAGCTGAATTCGCCGTAAATCCGGCCAAGATCGCCCTGCCAGGCCCCGTTGTAGCGATCCAGCAACTCGTCCGCCGGTACCTTGCCGCTGTCCAGACTGTCCTTGAGCGCGTTCAGGAAATGCGTCTCGTCGGCCACCAGGCCGCCAGCCCCCGGACGGGCGCGTGCGCGCAGCCCGGCCTCGGCAATCGTGACCACCTGACGCGCCAGATCGTGCATCGCGATGTCGCCGACCTGGGCCTGCAACCCGTCGCGGCTGGCCGCCACGCGCAGCGCCTCGCGGGTTTCGGCATCCCAGCCCTTGACCAGATCCCAGGCCGCATCCAGCGCGGTCTGGTCATACATCAGCCCGACCCAAAAGGCCGGCAAGGCGCACAGGCGCCGCCACGGGCCGCCATCGGCGCCGCGCATCTCGATGAATTTCTTGATCCGCGCCTCGGGAAACAGCGTGGTCAGGTGATCGGCCCAGTCGCTGAGCATCGGCTTTTCGCCGGGCAGCGCCGGCAATTCACCGCGCAGGAAATCGCGAAACGACTGCCCCAGCGCGTCGATATAGCGTCCGTCGCGATAGACGAAATACATCGGCACATCCAGGGCGTATTCGGCCCAGCGTTCGAACCCGAACCCGTCTTCGAAAACAAAGGGCACCATGCCGGTGCGGTCCGCATCCAGATCGCGCCAGACCCGGCTGCGCCAGCTTTTGTGCCCATTGGGCGCCCCGTCCAGAAACGGCGAATTGGCGAACAGCGCCGTGGCCACCGGCTGCAGCGCGATCGCCACCCGCAGTTTCTGCACCATATCCGCCTCGGAGGCGAAATCCAGATTGACCTGCACCGTGCAGGTGCGCCGCATCATCGTCGTGCCCATGGTGCCGACCTTCTGCATATAGGCATCCATCAGCTTGTAGCGCCCCTTGGGCATCAGCGGCATCTGCTCATGCGTCCAGACCGGCGCCGCGCCCAGGCCGATGAACCCGACGCCGACCTTGTCGGCGACGTCCTTGACCTCGCGCAGATGTTCGTTCACCTCGTCGCAGGTCTCGTGGATGGTTTCCAGCGGCGCACCCGACAGTTCCAGCTGGCCGCCGGGTTCCAGCGACACGTTGGCACCGCCCTTTTCCAGACCGATCAGATTGCCCGCCTCTTCGACCGGGGCCCAGCCGTGTACGTCCCGCAGGCCGATCAGAACCGCCCGCACCGAGCGTTCGCCGTCATAGGGGATGGGCAGCAGCGTGTCCTTGCAATAGCCGAACTTTTCATGCTCGGTGCCGATGCGCCAGTCCACCTTGGGTTTGCATCCGTCCGCCAGATAGTCGGCCAGTTGCTCATGCCGTTCGATCGGTCCACCGCCGGACTGGGGAATAGACATTCGTGGGCTCCGATCCTGTTGGTCTCTGTGTGACCGCCACACCTGCGGCGATTTGGACGGGGTGTCAATGCAGCCTGTGGTCCAGAGCGACCTTCTGCGGCGCGCGCCGCCAGATCAGCACCGGCCGGTCGGACCGGGTGCGCATTTGCGCCAGCATCCGTTCGGTCCGCAGCCCCGGCAGGGTGGAAAACACATCAAACAGCGCCTCGGCCCCTTCGGCGTTGACCGGGATCGACAGGGCGGCGCGGCCCGGGCAGTGCAGCCGCCAGTGCGCCGGCTTGCCAGACGCATCCAACGTCAGCCGCTCCAAGTCTTCCACCGCGACCGCGCCACCGTCCAGCGGACCGAAATAGGTGATCTGCCCCTCGTCCACCTGCACGACCCCGGGGCCGCCACCGCCGGCGCGAAACCGCGCCCGCTGCAGCCCGACGACGCACAAGGCACCACCGGCCAGCGCCAGCGCACCGCCGACCCAGCCCAGCAATCCGCCGGGACCGGCGAGCCACCACAGCCCCAGCAGCAGCGTGGCGGCACCGCCCAGCACTTCGCGCCAGCGCCAGATCGCCGCCCGCGCCTGGGGCCGGACAAAGCTCATCGCCAGTCGCCCAGAGCCTGCTGCCACAGGGTCAGCGCCGCCACCGCCGCCGTGTCGGCCCGCAGGATGCGCGGCCCCAGACTGACCGCATGGGCATTGGCAAAGCCGCGCAGGCGGGCGCGCTCGACCTCGGAAAAGCCGCCTTCGGGGCCGATCAGGATGGCCCAGGGTCCGCCCGGCGCCGCCGCCAGATCGCCCGCCGGTCCGGCCAGCGCCTCGTCGCAGAACATCAGACGCCGTTCCTCGGGCCATTGCTCCAGCAACCGGTTCAACCGGGTCAGGGCGGCGACCTCGGGCACATAGGTGCCGCCACATTGCTCGGCCGCCTCGATGGCATGCGCCTGCAGCCGGTCCTGGCGGATACGGTCGGAATTGGTGAACTCGGTCTGCACCGGCACGATCCGGGCCGCGCCCATCTCGGCGGCCTTTTCGACGATGAAATCGGTGCGCGCCTTTTTGATCGGGGCGAACAGCAGCCACAGATCCGGCGGCATCTGCAGCGGTGCGGTCTGCTGCACACAGGCCAGACGGCCGCCGCGCTTGCCGGCCTCGGCGATCTCGGCCAGCCATTCGCCGTCGCGCCCGTTGAACAGCGCCACCGCCCCGCCAACGGCCAGGCGCATCACCCCGAAAAGGTAATGCGCCTGCTCGCGGCTCAAAGGAACCGATTGCCCCGGACCCAGCGGGTGCTCTACATACAGCCTGATCTTTGCCCTCATGAGAGCCTACATATGCAAGGCAATGCCCCAACGCCAGACGGTCAGGTCGCCGACGCCCCCACCGACAACTGGGTCGACCGCTATGCACCGCCCGCCACCCGCCCGTTCCTGCGTCTCAGCCGCGCCGACCGCCCGATCGGCACCTGGCTGTTGCTGATCCCCTGCTGGTGGGGGCTGGGGCTGGCGATGCTGGCGGATCAGAGCCCGCGCTGGCAGGACGCCTGGATCGCGCTGGGCTGCGCCCTCGGCGCCTGGCTGATGCGCGGCGCCGGCTGCACCTGGAACGACATCACCGACCGCGAGTTCGACGCGCAGGTCGCCCGCACCCGGTCGCGCCCGATCCCCTCCGGGCAGGTCAGCGTGCGCGGTGCGGTGATCTGGATGGGGCTGCAGGCATTGCTGGCCTTTGCCATCCTGCTGACATTCAACCGGGCAGCGATCTCGCTGGGGGTGCTGTCGCTGTTGCTGGTCACCATCTATCCCTTTGCCAAGCGGTTCACCTGGTGGCCGCAGGTGTTTCTCGGGCTGGCGTTCAACTGGGGCGCGCTGCTGGCCTGGACGGCGCATGCCGGCGCGCTGCACTGGCCGGCGGTTTTCCTTTACGCCGCGGGCATCTGCTGGACGCTGTTTTACGACACCATCTATGCGCATCAGGACACCGAGGACGACGCGCTGATCGGGGTCAAGTCCACCGCCCGGCTGTTCGGCGCGAACACGGTGCACTGGCTGAAATATTTCCTGGTCGCCACCGTCGCGCTGATGGCGATCGCGGTGATCAATGCGGCGCTGCCGGCGGCCTCGATCCTGGCCCTGGTGCTGGCGCTGGGCGGACCCTGGGCGATGGGCTGGCACATGGCCTGGCAGCTGCGCGGGTTCGATCACTCTGATGCGACCCGCATGCTGCATCTGTTCCGGCTGAACCGCGATACCGGCCTTATTCCGCTCATCTTTCTGACCGCCGCGCTTTTCGCTTGATTGAACCCGGCGGCCGTCGGGGGTATGACACCTGAAAATCTCAGGAATACCGTACCCGCCCATGCGAAGACCGCCGATTGTATATGCCCTGTTCAGTTTCGTGATCGGCGCCCTGCTGTGCATCGTGGCCGCCGGTTTCGCGGTCAAGACGGTGCAGGAAAGTTCGGAAATCGCGGTGCGCGGGGTTCTGGACGACGCCGGCTATAGCTGGTCCGAGGTCCATGCCGACGGGCTGCAGGTTGTCCTGACCGGCACCGCCCCCACCGAGGCCAAGCGGTTCGACGCGGTCAGCCGGGTCGGCTCTGTGGTGGATGCCGCCCGGATCATAAACCAGCTTGATGTCACGCCGACCGCCGATCTGGCGCCGCCGCGGTTCTCTGTCGAGATCCTGCGCAATGACAGCGGCGTGTCGCTGATCGGGCTGATCCCGGCCGCGACCGACCGGGAGGCGTTGCTGGCGCGCCTGACCGACATCGCTGACCCGGAACCGGTGACCGACCTGCTGGAAACCGCTGACCAGATGGCTCCGGCAGGCTGGCAGGACGCGCTGGACTTTGCCGTCACCGCGCTGTCGCGCCTGCCGCTATCAAAACTGTCGGTCACCGCCGGCCTGGTGCGCGTCACCGCGATCGCCGACAGCGCCCAGAGCCGCGACACGCTGGAGGCGGAACTGACCCGCGCCGCGCCGCCGGGGTTGCGGATGTCGATGGACATCGCCGCGCCGCGCCCGGTGATCACGCCCTTTACCTTGCGGTTTCTGATCGACGAACAGGGCGCACGGTTTGACGCCTGTTCGGCCGATACCGAGAAATCCCGTGCCCGTATCCTGGGCGCGGCCTTTCGCGCCGGGCTGGCCGGCAACGACGTCTGCACCCTGGGCCTGGGCGTGCCCTCGCCGCATTGGGCGCGCGCCGCCGAACTGGCCATCGCGGCCCTGGCGGAACTGGGCGGCGGAGCGGTGACCTTTGCCGATGCCGATATCACGCTGGTCGCCGCCGAAGGCGTCAGCCCGACGGCATTTGACCGCATCGTCGGCGAGCTGGAAACCGCCCTGCCCGAGGTGTTTGCGCTGCACGCGATCCTGCCCGCGCCAAAGAACGGCACCGATGCCGGCCCGCCGGAATTCGTCGCCACGCTCAGCCCCGAAGGTCTGGTTCAGCTGCGCGGCCGGCTCAGCGACGAGGCCCTGCGCCAGGCCGCCGACAGCTATGCCCGGGCGCGGTTCGGGTCGGACAATGTCTATACCGCCGCGCGGATCGCCAGCGATCTGCCCGGCGACTGGCCGGTGCGGGTTCTGGCCGGGCTCGAAGCGCTGTCGCTGCTGGGCAACGGTGCCACCATTGTCACCCCGGGCCATGTGCTGATCCGCGGCATCAGCACCCGCGAAGAGGCTGCCGCCGATATTGCCAGACTGCTTTCGGATCGTCTGGGCGAGGCGGAAACCTTTAATCTCGACGTCACCTTTCGCCCGCCCCCGCCGCCGGCGGATCTGCCGCCGCCGCCCGAGGAATGCGAGGCCCGGCTGGCCGAGATCCAGGCCGCCAAAAAGATCATGTTCGAACCCGGCTCGGCCACTATCGCCGGCGAATCCGCCGCGACGATGGACCAGATCGCGGATCTGCTGAACCTGTGCGGCGACATCCGGTTGGAGATCCAGGGCCATACCGACAGCCAGGGCCGCGAAAGCATGAACCAGCAGCTGAGCCAGGCCCGCGCCCAGTCGGTGCTGAACGAATTGCGCGATCGCCGGGTGCTGACATCGACCTATGCCGCCGTCGGCTATGGCGAGGCCCAGCCGATCGAAAGCAACAAGACCGAAGCCGGTCGCGAGGCCAACCGCCGGATCGAATTCCACTGGATCCGGCCGGAACCGATACCGGAACAGCAAAAAACCCTCGAAGAGCTGTCCAGCAAGCCGCCGGAAACCACCGATCCGGCCGCGTCAGCCGACCCGGCGGCCCCCAGCGGGGAAGGAAAAGACAATGAACAGAACTGAGTTCATCATCGCCACAGCCATCATCCTGTTCGTCGCCTTTGCGACGGGCTGGTTCGCCAATTGGCTGGTGCACAGATTTACCCGCGTCAACCAGAGCGATGTCGGAGAACTGGACCGGATGAGCCAGGAGCTGCACGAGGCCGAGGAAACCCGCGATCAGGCGATCACCTATCTGCAGCAGCGCGAAGCAGAACTGACCAACCAGCTGAGCCAGACCGAGGCCGAGCTGCGCGCCGCCATGGACGGGCTGCGCGACGCCCGGCAAGAGGCCGAGGAACTGCGCGGGTATGTCGACAGGATGAAGGCCGGTCAGGCCTGAGACCGGACCCCAGCCCCGGACGCCTCCGGACGCCCCCGGACGCCCCCGGACGCCAACGTGAAACCGGAACGAGGACGCGGGTGCCTTTACCAGCGGTCCAGCGCGGTTTCGTCGGCATCGCGGGCCGCCACCCAGCCGGCCCCGTGGCCGGTGATCTCTTTCTTCCAGAACGGTGCCCGGGACTTGAGATAATCCATCAGGAATTCCGCCGCCTGAAACGCGTCCTGGCGGTGCCGCGCGGCGGTTGCGACCATCATTATCATCTCGCCGGGGGTCAGCCGGCCATGCCGGTGAATCACCAAAACATCGCCCAGATTCCAGCGGTGTTGCGCCTCGCTGGCGATCTTTTGCACGGCGGATTCGGTCATGCCCGGATAATGCTCGATTTCCATCGCCACCAGATCGCGGGCTTCGTTGTCGCGCACGACCCCGGTAAAGGTCACCAGCGCCCCCATTCCGGCCGCGCCGAAACCGCGCATTTCGGCCGCCGCATCAAAGGGCGCATCCTGAATGGCGATCCGCATCCCGGCCCTGCCTAGCCGCCGGTCATCGGCGGAAAGAACGCGACCTCGCGGGCGCCGGACAGCGGCGCGTCGAAATCGCTGAGCTCCTGATCGATCGCCACCCGCAGCGCGCCGAGATCGGCAAAGGCAGCGGCATAGCGCTCTTCGCGCCCGCGCAGTTCGGCAACCAGATCGGACACGGTCGCGGCCTGGGTGTCGATGCGTTCGCGCGGCAGCCCGATGCGTTCACGCACCCAGGCGAAATAGAGAACATCCATCAGCGCACCTCTTTCAGAAACGGCAGGGCCTTGCGAAGATAGTCCCAACCGGTCATCAGCGTCAAACCCGCGGCCAGCCACAGCAGCCACAACCCGATGCGTCCGGTCCAGTCCATGCCCGCGAGTTTCCAGCGCAGCCCGTGCAGATCTTCGACCTGACCGGTCAGGATGTCATCCACAAGCTGCGCGTCCATGCCCCAGGCCGACATGCCGAGATAATGTTCGAATATCCCCTGCGCGAAAAGGACCGCAATGGCCACCATCTGCGCCGTCGTCTTCCACTTGGCCAGCGGCGTGACCTTGAGCGTCCCCGCGGTGCTGCCGAGAAACTCGCGCAGACCCGAGACAAAAACCTCGCGGAACAGGATCACGGTGGCCGGCAGCACCAGCCAGGGCGACATCGAGGAATAGCCGACGATGACCATCAGCGCGATGATCACCATCGCCTTGTCGGCAATCGGATCCAGCATCGCGCCCAGCTTTGTCTCTTGTTTCCAGGCGCGCGCCAGATAGCCGTCGACCCAGTCGGTGACCGAGGCGGAAATGAACAGGAGCAGCGCGAACCAATCGGCATAGGGACGGTGAAAATACAGGAACATGATCGCCAGCCCCGGGGCCGCGATCAGGCGCAGAACAGTCAGGATATTGGGCAGGTTCCATTTCATGAGCGGACCCTACATCGGGGGTCAAAAACATGAAAGCGGGCGTTTGCCGTTCCGGGCGGCAATTGCCCGCACACGATGCCGCAATATGCTGTAGAATGCCGACCGGACGAGACGGAAATCGGAGAGAACCGATGCGTACTGTTTCGGTGAACCTATCCAACATCGCGGGAACCGAGGCGGCTTTGGGATGGGCGGGATCGCACACGATTGTCGCGGACCGTCCTACAGGTGCGGCCGGCGGTCGCGGCCTGGGTTTCAACGGCGCCGAATTGCTGGCTCTGGCCTTGGGCGGCTGTTTTTGCAACGACCTTCGCTATGTGGCGTATGAACTCGGCGCCAGCATCGACCGGTTACAGGTAAAAGTCACCCTCGAACTGGAGGGAGATCCCCTGGTTGCGACGTCTGCGCGAATGGATGTGATCTGCGCGACCCGGAACAAGAGCGACGCCGCCGAGGTCGTCCGGCGCGCGCAATCCAGCTGTATGGTCAGCCAATCCCTGACCCGCGGCGTTCCGGTGGAAATATTCGGACGGGCCTAGCCCCTATCGTGAAAGAAATCGTAGATGGTTTCGGCCAGCGCGCCCGAAATGCCGTCCACCGCCTTGAGGTCGGCCAGATTGGCGCGGCTGACCGCCTTGGCGCTGCCGAAATGCGCCAGCAGCGCCCTTTTGCGCGCCGCCCCGACGCCGGGCACGTCATCCAGCGGTGTCGCGCCGATTGCCTTGGCACGTTTGGCGCGATGGGTGCCGATGGCAAAGCGGTGCGCCTCGTCGCGCAGGCGCTGCACGAAATACAGCACAGGATCATTGTGACGCAGCGCAAAGGGGCGCGCGCCGGGACGGTGAAATTCCTCTTTGCCGGCGTCGCGGTCCACGCCTTTGGCCACACCGACCATCGGAATGTCGGAAACCCCATGATCCCGCATGATCGCGGCAACGGCGCTGACCTGACCGGCCCCGCCATCGATCAGCAACAGATCGGGCCATTGGCCCTTTTCGCGAGTCGGATCATCCTTGATCAGGCGGGAAAAGCGCCGGTTCAGAACCTCTTTCATCATCCCGAAATCGTCGCCGGGCGTCAGATCGTCGCCGCGGATGTTGAACTTGCGATAGCTGTTCTTTTCGAACCCCTCGGGGCCGGCGACGATCATCGCCCCGACGGCGTTGGTGCCCTGGATATGGCTGTTGTCATAGACCTCGATCCGCTGCGGCGGCGCATCCAGATCCAGCGTCTGGGCCAGTCCACGCAGCAGCCTGGCCTGGGTGGCGCTTTCTGACATGCGCCGGGCCAGGGATTCGCGGGCATTGCGCAGTGCCCCCGAGATCAACTCGGCCTTTTCGCCCCGCTGCGGCACCAGGATCGAGACCTTGCGCCCGGCCTTTTCGCCAAGCGCCCGGGCCATCAGGTCGGCGTTTTCGATCTCGTCGGACAGGATCAACTGTCGCGGCGGTTCCTTGTTGTCATAGAACTGACCCAGAAACGCCTCCATCGCCTCGGCGGCGGATACATCGGCCCCGACGCGGGGGTAAAAGTCGCGGTTGCCCCAGTTCTGGTTGGCGCGGATGAAAAACACCTGAACACAGGCCTGCCCGCCCTCCATGTGCAGCGCGACGACATCGGCCTCGGTGACGCCGCGCGGGTTGATACCCTGACTGGTCTGCACCTGGGTCAGGGCGCGGATGCGGTCGCGCAGCCCGGCGGCGCGCTCGAATTCCATCGCCTCGGCAGCCTCGGCCATCTGCTCGGCCAGGTCCTCTTGCACCCGGGTCGAGCGGCCGGACAGGAATCGTTCGGCATCCCGTACGCTCTCGGCATAATCCTCTGGGCTGATCAATCCGACACAGGGGGCCGAACAGCGCTTGATCTGGTACAGCAGACAGGGCCGGGTGCGGCTGTCGAACATGGCATCCGAACAATTGCGCAGCAGAAACGCCTTTTGCAGCTGGTTCAGTGTGCGGTTGACGGCACCGGCGCTGGCGAATGGGCCGAAATAGGTGCCCTTATGCTTTTTGGCGCCACGGTGTTTCCTGATCTGCGGAAAGGCGTGATCGCGGGCCACCAGAATGTTGGGAAAGCTTTTGTCGTCGCGCAGCAGCACGTTGTATTTCGGCTTGAGCTGCTTGATCAGGTTCTGCTCCAGCAGCAGCGCTTCGGTCTCGGTCCGCGTCGTCAGGAACATCATCCGGGCGGTTTCGCGGATCATCCGGTCGATCCGGCCGGTATGACCGCCGGACCGGGCATAGCTGGATACCCGCGCGCGCAGGTTCCGGGCCTTGCCGACATAGAGCACGCGGCTTTCGGCATCCAGCATGCGATAGACCCCGGGCGAGCTGTCCAGCGTCCTGAGATAACTGCGGATGCAGGTATGGCCCGTCGGCGGGCGTTCAGCCGGGTGATCGGTCGTGTCGGTCATGGCATTAACGTATGGTTAACCTTTGATTCTCAACCTATGGCTGCAATCTTGCCGGGGTAGGTTCAAGTCCAAACAAATCCACGAAACATGTGGATAAGTCTGCAGATATCTTTGGGGCACCGCGAATTTTCCTTTTGTTTTGGCTGATTTCGCTGATTTGCCCATTTTTTAGGCGGCTTTTCAAGTCATTGAAATCAAAGAAAACTTTAGTGCTGTAAGCGCAAGTTTATGAAATATAAGACATTTTCGTAACGCCTCGGTAACACAGATTACACCGGTGCAAAACTTGACCCAACGGTACCAGTTACTCGACCCCCTGAACATCCGGGGTACGCCATCCGAGGTGCTGTCCACCATCCACGCAAAGCAGCTGTCCGGTCACCCCGGGCGCGTCCAGAAAATAGCCCAGAGCGGCGGTGATCTCGGGCGGGTTCACCCCCCGCCCCAACACCGTCGCAGAGCGTTGCGCGGCAAAATGGGCGTCGGACTGGCGGGCCCCTTGCAGCGTCGGACCGGGGCCGATGGCGTTGACCCGGATCGCCGGAGCCAGCGCCCGCGCCGCCGTCTGGGTCAGCGCCCACAGGCCCATCTTGGCCAGGGTATAGGTCATGAATTCCGGCGTCAGCTTGCGCACCCGCTGATCCAGCATGTTGACGACCAGCCCGGTGGCAACCGGTTCGCCGGCGGCGTCGATCTCCGGCTGCAAATCCTGGGCGGCCATCGCCTGGATCAGCACGAAGGGCGCGCGCAGATTGCTGTCCATGTGCCGGTCCCAGCTGCGTCGCGTGGCACTGTGGATCGTGTCATGTTCAAAGATCGACGCGTTGTTGACCAAACAGGTGACCGGCCCGCCCAGACCCTCCACTGCCGCCCCGAACAGACCGTCGGTCTGATCCGGGTCCAGCAGATCGGCCTGCAACGCCACCGACGCCCGACCCAGGGAACGGATCTCTTCCACCAAGGCCACAGCCGCCGCCTGCGAGGTGGCGTAATGCACGGCCACGTCATGCCCGCGTCCGGCCAGGTACAGCGCCATCGCGCGGCCCAGGCGCGTTCCGGCACCGGTCACAAGACTGCGCATCATGGTCAGGCCCCCCTCCGGCGATTGGAACGCATCACGTCAATATGGCGATGACATAGGCCGCGTAGAGACCCGTCAAGGCAATGCCCCAGACCCGGGTGATGTCGACCTTGAAAAATACAAAGGGGATCAACAGCAACGACGCCGCCAGCATCACCCAAAGATCGAATTCCAGAAACGACGGATCGACCGGAATCTGGCCAAAGAACGTGGCGATGCCGACGATGGCCAGCAGGTTGAAC
Organism: Sedimentitalea sediminis; assembly: GCF_042687825.1. Classification (NCBI taxonomy): domain Bacteria; kingdom Pseudomonadati; phylum Pseudomonadota; class Alphaproteobacteria; order Rhodobacterales; family Paracoccaceae; genus Sedimentitalea; species Sedimentitalea sediminis. The sequence continues at coordinate 114,529 of NZ_JBHUQE010000005.1, forward strand.
ATGTTGCTGCCGATCACATTGCCCATGGCGACATCGGCCTGCCGGCGCAGCGCGGCCATGACCGTGGTGGCCAGCTCCGGCAACGAAGTGCCCACGGCGACCAGGGTCAGGCCGATCACCGTGTCGCTGACCCCATAGGTCTGAGCGATCAGCGAGGCGTTCTCGACCAGCAGATGCGCCCCGATCGGCAGGCCGATCAGGCCGATGACCAGATACAGCGCCACCCGCCAATAGGGCATGTCCGGGTCCGCCTCCTCGATCTCGTCCAGGTCGTCGGGTTCGCCAGCACGGTGATGGGCATGGGCCTCGCGAAAGGCATCCCACAGGACGAAGGCCAGCAAGGTCAGCAGGATCAACCCGGTGGCCAGCGTGAAGGCGCCCAGAAACGCCAGCGCGATGAACACCAGCGAGGCCCCGAGCATGAACATATAGGTCTTTCGGCTGTGACATTCGCTGGTGTGCAGCGTCGCCAGCAGCGCCGGAATGCCCAGCACCAGCAGGATATTGGCGGTGTTAGATCCGACGACATTGCCCAGCGCGATGCCCGGCGCATTGTCCTTGACGGCACTGATCGCGATCAGCAGTTCCGGGGCCGAGGTGCCGAAGGCGACGATGGTCAGGCTGACGATCAGCGCCGGCACGCCCAGCCGCAGGCTGAGATTGACCGCCCCGCGCACCAGCGCATCGCCGGCCAGCAACAGGATCGTCAGCCCAAGCGCCGATAGCAGCCATTCGGTCATCCCGTTCCTCCGTGGCCGCAGGCACAGGGACCCTTGCCAATGCGGTACCGGCCGCAGGACGGGCATTTGGCGGCATCCAGCCGGCCTTTGCCAGGAAAGCGCAGTTTGCCGAACATCGCCAGCACCGCCATTGCGATCAGAAACAGGGAAACGATCTTGATGATCACGTCAGAGGCCAAACCGCGCAAAGGCCGCGCGCTCCTCGATACCGGTGGCGGCGTCATCCAGAATCTGCGCGCCAAAGCGCGACAGAAAACGGCGGCGCGGGCCATAGTGGCGGAATTTCACCTTCTTGCCGAACCGCTCCTGCATCTTGGGCTTCAGGTGCCCGATCCCGTCGATCAGCCCCCGGTCGGCGGCCCGGCGAGCCAGCCAGAATTCGCCGGTGAACAGATCCTTGGTGGTGTCCAGCCGGTCGCCCCGACGGTTTTTCACATGGGCGATGAAATTGTCGTGGATGTCGCCCAGGATGACTTTCAGGCGGGCCACGTCCTCTTCGTTTTCCGGGCGGAACGGATCCATCATGGATTTCGATTTTCCGGCGGTATAGACGCGCCGCTCCAGCCCCTGGCGAGCCAGAAACACATGCGCGCCGAACCCCGCCGAGATCACCCCGATCGAGCCGACGATCGAGCTTTCATCGGCCCAGATCTCGTCCGCCGCCGCCGCCAGCCAGTATCCGCCTGACGCCGCCACGTCCTCGACAAAGGCCGTGACCGGCACCTTGGTCTCTTCGGACAGGCGGCGGATACGGGCCCCGATCAGCGAGGATTGTACCGGCGAGCCCCCCGGCGAGTTGATCACCAGGGCGACCATGTCTGGTTTGCCCCGGCGAAAGGCCTTTTCCAGCAGCGGCGCGACGGTGTGATCGTTCAACGAACCGCGCCCGACCATGCCGATGGCACCATTCAGACGGACGACGGACACAAGGGGCGGGTTCTTGATGAAGGGGATGCGCAAGTTCATGACAGCCGATGTAGAACGCCACCGGGCGACAAACAAGACGTCGCGCCCACCTGACCCGCAGGCAGCGGACAAATCACGCGCCGTTCGGGAGGCGCCCCCATCAGTTGCGGATGCGCCAGCCGGTGCGGAAGATCCACCAGATGATCCCCAGGCACAGGGCGGTAAAGCCGGCAATGGCCAGCAGGCTTAACCCGATCGGCACGTCCGACAGGCCAAAGAACGACCAGCGGAAACCGGAAATCAGATAGACCACCGGGTTGAACAGAGTGACGGTCTGCCAGATCGGCGGCAGCATCGAAATCGAATAGAACGAGCCGCCCAGAAAGATCAGCGGCGTGACGATCAGCAGCGGCACCAGTTGCAATTGTTCGAAATTGCCGGCCCAGATGCCGATGATAAAGCCCAGCAGCGCAAAGCTGATACAGGTCAGCAGCAGAAAGGCCACCATCGCCACCGGGTGCGCGATGGTAAGATCGACAAAGAACGTGGCGGTGAGCAGGATCACAACGCCGATGAACAGCGCCTTGGTCGCCGCCGCACCGACATAGCCCAGCACGATTTCCAGAAAATTCACCGGGGCCGACAGCAATTCATAGATCGTGCCGGTGAATTTCGGGAAATAGATGCCAAAGGCGGCGTTCGAGATTGCCTGGGTGATCACCGAAAGCATCACCAGCCCGGGCACGATAAAGGCGCCATAGCTGATGCCTTCGACCTCTTGGATGCGGCTGCCGATGGCCGCGCCGAACACCACGAAATACAGCGAGGTCGACAGCACCGGCGACAGAAAGCTCTGTAGCAGGGTGCGAAAGAAGCGCAGCATTTCGAAACGGTAGATGGCGGCGACGGCGGTCAGGTTCATGCCGCGCGCTCCCTGAGCAGATCGACAAAGATGTCCTCGAGACTGCTTTGCCGGGTCTGCACGTCGCGCAGGGTCAGCCCGGCGGCGGCGATGTCGTTCAGCAGACCCGTGATGCCGGTGCGCGGCCCGTGGGTGTCATAGGTATAGATCAGCCTGTCACCGTCCGCCCCCAGCGTCAGGTCGAGATGTCCCAGTGCAGCCGGCAATTCCCGCAAGGGCCGGTCCAGTAGAACTTCGATCTGTTTTTTGCCCATCTGCGCCATCAGCGCGCTCTTTTCCTGAACCAGCAGCAATTCGCCCTTGGCGATAATGCCGACCCGATCGGCGATGGCCTCGGCCTCTTCGATATAATGGGTGGTCAGGATGATGGTGACTCCGTCCGCCTTCAGGTCGGCCACGATCTGCCACATGTCCTTGCGCAGATCGACATCGACCCCGGCCGTGGGTTCGTCCAGAAACAGGATGCGCGGTTCGTGCGCCAGCGCCTTGGCGATCAGCACCCGGCGCTTCATGCCGCCGGACAGCTGCATGAGACGATTGTCCTTCTTGTCCCACAGGCTGAGCCGGCGCAGCACGGTCTCGACATGCGCGTCGTCGCGGGGCCGGCCGAACAACCCGCGCGAGAACCGCACCGTGTTCAGCACCGTGTCAAACGGCAACAGTGCAATTTCCTGCGGCACCAGCCCGATCAGCGACCGGGCGGCACGGAAATCGGCGACAATGTCATGCCCGGCCACCGTGATCTGGCCGCTGCTGGCGGTGGTGATGCCGCATATCGTCGAAATCAAAGTCGTCTTGCCGGCCCCGTTCGGCCCCAGCAACGCCAGGATCTCGCCCTGCGCGATGTCCAGCGACACGCCTTTCAGTGCCTGAAAGCCGCCGGCATAGGTTTTGCGCAGATCGCGAATCGACAGAATGGTCGGCATGACGCCCCTCCCCCGTTTGGCGCCACCCTAGCCCGACAGGCCTGCAGCCGCCAGAGTCCGTGCGGGAGTCCGCGCCAGGCTCTTGCAGCCTCTGGATGAGCGCCACGAAATTTTATGTCGCGATCAAGCGAAGCGGGCGTTTTTGTCTGTGTTTTGGCCCCCGAAACACGCACTTTTTTTAACGTCTCGTTAACATTTGGGTCGAAACTTTGGCGAAATCATGGTAGGCAGAAGATATTGCAGCCGGAATTGGGACGGCGCGCAAGGATATTGGTATGGAATTCACGAGGTGAAAATATGATTAGGAAAACAGTACTGGCGGGTGCCGTCGCAGCCGTCGCGTTTATGGGGTCCGCGCTTAGCGCCAGAACTATTGATCTGGGCTTTATCATGGACCGGTCCGGCAGCGTCGGCACCGATTTTGCAGCAGCGATGGACGCACTTGGTGATGCGCTGGCGAACAACATTCCGACAAGCGGCAGCGACACCTACCGGATTTCGGTCGTGTCATTCGCCTCGAGCGCCAGCGTCGTGGTCGGTGCCACCACCATCAACAGCCAGACCGATCTGAACAACGTCGTAAACACGGTCAAGGCACAGAACGCCGTTGGCAGCGGCGCGACCAACTATCAGGCCGCGCTGGATCTGCTGGGGGCCCAGTTCGGATCGCTGGGCGACTTGAGCCTGATCAACATGATGACCGACGGTCAGCCCAACCTGCCGTCAGACCCGACAACGGCGCGCGCCGCAGCGAAAGCGTCGGCCACCACGCTGCAAAATGCCGGCTGGGACTCGCTGAGCTTTGAATCGGTCTGCGACGCGACCAGCTGCACGACCCAGAACAATTTTCTGGCCAGCATGGGCTTTGGCCCGGGCAACACCCCCAACGATGCTGCGCTGCTGCCGATCTACACCAGCGCGGCACAGATCGGCGACCCGGCAACCACGCCCTTCGTTCTCGATCTGCCTAGCTTTGCGGCCTATAACTCGGTCATCGATGCCAAGGTTGCCAAGATCGTGAACCCAATCCCGGTGCCGGCAGCGCTGCCGCTGCTGTTCGCTGGTCTGGGTGTATTCGCCTTTGTCGGACGTCGCCGCCGCCAGGCCGCCTGACCCGACACCGCGCAACACGCGCCACAATCGAAAAGGGAGCCGGGTTACCGGCTCCCTTTTTTCTTGCGCGATCGCCGCCTGCAATGGCGGTGGCGTCACTGTTTTTCGATGACCATCAACCGATCCTGCTCGTTGATCCAGATCGCCAAGGCGCTGCGAACACTGTCGCCAGGCAGTTTGTCGTGACTGTCCGGAATGTCCACCGGCAGGTTGGCCGCGTCGTCCCACAACCATGCGCCGCAGGGCTTTCGATCGCCACAGGCCGATTTGCCCGCCTCCTGCCACGCGGCCTTGTCCAGCCCGGCGGGACACAAAACAACCGTCACCATGCCGTTTGTTCCACGTGCCTCGCACGCGCCGTCTTGCGCCACGGCGTGCGATGTGCCTGCCGCCACCAACGCCAATCCGGATAAAAACACTCTGAAAATCATTGTAACTCCTGAGACGATTACCTTTGGTTCAGTCTAGCAGGCATGATCTCGTACATCCATTGAAACCATTTCCGCGGCAGGTGGATGCCGCTATTTGTTACGATTTTTACGTGTATACGTTTTTTCGTAACTTTTTTCTTGCCGAGAATCGCTTTTGGTCATATACCGACCGTACGGTCAGTTTTGTTGGGCGGCAAAATCGCACCTGACGGGTTTCTGTGGTAGGTTCCCGTCATGTTTGCCGCAACGACTGGTGGCGCGGGCCCTCTGGGGTCCCTCTGGGAGGAGAAAAGATCATGTACGCACAGATGGTACGTTCGACGGGCGAGGGATTGAAGTCTTTGGAGGAGATGGGTCCTGAGGAGCGGGCGTTTCAGGAGCGGATTGATGCGGGGGAGAAGATCGAGCCGAAGGACTGGATGCCGTCGGGGTATCGGGCGACCTTGATCCGGCAGATCGGCCAGCACGCGCATTCCGAGATCGTCGGGCAGCTGCCCGAGGGCAACTGGATCACCCGGGCGCCGACGCTGGAGCGCAAGGCGATCCTGCTGGCCAAGGTGCAGGACGAGGCCGGGCACGGGCTGTATCTGTATTGCGCCGCCGAGACCCTGGGGGTCAGCCGCGACGAGCTGACCGAGGACCTGTTGTCGGGGCGGATGAAATACAGCAGCATCTTCAACTATCCGACCCTGACCTGGGCCGACATGGGCGCGGTGGGCTGGCTGGTGGATGGCGCGGCGATCATGAACCAGGTGCCGCTGCAGCGCACCTCCTTTGGCCCCTATGCCCGCGCCATGGTGCGGATCTGCAAGGAGGAATCCTTTCACCAGCGCCAGGGCTACGACATCATGATGAAGATGGCCAATGGCACGCCGGCGCAGAAGCGCATGGCGCAGGATGCGCTGAACCGGTTCTGGTACCCGTCGCTGATGATGTTCGGGCCGTCGGATGCGGACAGCGTGCATTCGGCGCAGTCCATGGCCTGGAAGATCAAGATGAACACCAATGACGAGCTGCGGCAGAAATTCGTCGACCAGACGGTGCCGCAGGCGGAATATCTGGGCCTGACGGTGCCGGACGACACGCTGACATGGAACGACGACAAGGGCGGTTACGATTTCGCCGAGCCCGACTGGTCGGAATTCTTTGACGTGATCAAGGGCAACGGGCCGTGCAATGTCGAACGCCTGGCCGCCCGCAACAGGGCCTGGGACGACGGCAAATGGGTCCGTGACGGGTTGCTGGCCCATGCCGAGAAACGCGCAAGCAGAAAGGTGGCAGCAGAATGAGCTCTCCGAACGCAGCCTATCCCGACATTCCCGAGACCGAAACGCCGCCCAAGCGCCATGAATGGCCGCTGTGGGAGATCTTTATCCGCGGCCAGCACGGCATGAGCCACCGCCATGTGGGCAGCCTGCACGCGCCGGATGCCGGGATGGCGATCAAGAACGCCCGCGACGTCTATACCCGGCGCAACGAGGGCGTCAGCATCTGGGCGGTGCAGGCGCGCCATATCGCCGCCAGTTCGCCCGGCGACAAGGGGCCGCTGTATGAGCCGTCGGAATCCAAGGTCTATCGGCACCCGACCTTTTTCGACATTCCCGAAGATGTGGGCGCGATGTGATGGGGGGCGAGGCAATGGCGGATGATGCGCTGTTCGAATTTCTCTGCCGCATGGGCGACAACACCCTGGTGCTGGGCCACCGGGTCAGCGAATGGTGCGGTGTCTCGCCGGTGCTGGAAGAGGATATCGCGCTGGCCAACACGGCGCTGGACCTGATCGGCCAGACGCAGATGTGGCTGGGCCTGGCGGGCGAGATCGAGGGGGCGGGCCGCAGTGCCGACGACCTGGCGATGCTGCGCGACGCCTGGGATTTCCGCAATGTCCTGCTGGTCGAGCAGCCCAATGGCGATTTCGGCCAGACCATGATGCGCCAGTTCCTGTTCGATGCCTGGCATGTGGCGATGCTGACGGCGCTGACGGAATCCGCCGATCCGCGGGTGGCCGAGATCGCCGCCAAGGCGGTCAAGGAGGCGCGCTATCACGTCGAACGTTCGGGCGACACGGTGATCGGGCTGGGCGACGGCACGTCCGAAAGCCATGCGCGCATGCAGGCGGCGCTGGATCTGCTATGGCCCTATGTCGGCGAGATGTTCCTCGCCGACAGTGTCGATGCGGCGATGGCGGCGGCCGGTATCGCGCCGGATCCGGCCGGGCTGCGCGCCGGGTTCGACGCCCATGTCGGCCAGGTGATGGCGGCGGCGACGCTGAGCCTGCCGGAGTCCGATTTCGCCCATAAGGGCGGCAAGGACGGGGTCCGCCATTCCGAACATCTGGGCCATATGCTGACCCAGATGCAGTGGCTGCAACGGGCCTATCCCGGGGCCAGCTGGTAGGATGAAACCGGCGATCGCGGATATCCGGGCCTGGCTGGATCAGGTGCCCGACCCCGAGATCCCGGTGATCTCGGTGGTCGATCTGGGCATCGTGCGCGATCTGACCTGGGACGGCGACACGCTGGTGGTGGCGGTGACGCCGACCTATTCCGGCTGTCCGGCGACCCGGGTGATCGCGCTGGATATCGAGACCGCCCTGCGCGACCGCGGCATCCGCGATCTGCGGATCGAGACCCGGATCGCGCCGCCCTGGACCACCGACTGGCTGTCGGCCAAGGGCCGCGCAAAGCTGACCGAATACGGCATCGCCCCGCCCCGCGCGGCCGGCGGCCCCGAGACTTGCCCCCGCTGCGGCAGCACCGCGGTGGAAAAGATCAGCCAGTTCGGCTCGACCCCCTGCAAGGCGCATTGGCGCTGCAAGGACTGCCTGGAACCTTTCGACTATTTCAAGTGCATCTGAGGAGACTGCCCATGGCGCGCTTTCACCAACTGGCCGTGACCGAGGTCAGAAAGACCATCAAGGATGCGGTCGTCGTGTCGCTGCAGCCGGTGAATGGCGGCGATTTCGACTTTGTCCAGGGTCAGTACCTGACCTTTCGCCGCGATTTCGACGGCACCGAGCTGCGCCGGTCCTATTCGATCTGCGCCGGCAAGGACGAGGGCCTGCTGCAGGTCGGTATCAAACGGGTCGAGGGCGGCGCCTTTTCGACCTGGGCCAACGAGGCGCTGCAGCCCGGCGACACGCTGGAAGCGATGGAGCCGATGGGCAGTTTCTTTGCCCCGCTGGACGCCGCCGCGACGCGCAATTATCTCGGCTTTGCCGGCGGTTCGGGCATCACCCCGGTGCTGTCGATCCTGAAAACCACGCTGGCGGCGGAACCGCACAGCAGTTTCACGCTGGTCTATGCCAACAAGGGCGTGAACACGATCATGTTCCGCGAGGAACTGGAGGATCTCAAGAACCTCTATATGGGCCGGCTCACGGTGATCCATATCCTGGAATCCGACGCCCAGGACATCGACCTGTTCACCGGCCTTGTCGACAGGGACAAATGCAAGGCGCTGTTTCAGCACTGGATCGACATCACCAATATCGACACCGCGTTCATCTGCGGCCCCGAACCGATGATGCTGGGCATCGCCGCCAGCCTGCGCGCGCACGGGCTGAGCGATGCGCAGATCAAGTTCGAACTGTTCGCCAGCGCCCAGCCCGGGCGGCTGCAGCGCAAGGCCGCCGCCACCGGCACCGCCGGCACCGCCAAGACCACCGAGGCCAGCGTCACCCTGGATGGCACCGCGCGCAGCTTTACCATGGACAAGGACCAGACGGTGCTGGACGCCGCCCTGGAAAACGCCATCGACGCGCCCTATGCCTGCAAGGCCGGGGTCTGCTCGACCTGCCGCTGCAAGGTGATCGAGGGCGAGGTCGAGATGGTCGCCAACCACGCGCTGGAAGATTACGAGGTGCAGCAGGGCTATGTGCTGTCCTGCCAGTCCTTCCCGGTCAGCGACCGGGTTGTCGTCGATTACGATCATTAACGGGGGGACGGGCATGTCCGAGGAAATGACCATCGAAAGCTACCTGGAACAGGGCGGCAAGCTGACCAATCCGGCCAATGTGCCGCCGCGCTACCGCGCCGAGCTGATGAAGATCATGGCCACTTTCGTGGACAGCGAACTGGCCGGGGCGGCGGGGTTCGCCGACGTGATCAACCAGGGGCCGGGCATCAAGGAACGCATCGCCGCGGCCAAGATCGTGCTGGAAAAGACCGACAATGCCGACCGGGTGCTGCGGCTTTTGGGCGAGTTCGGCGCCGATACCGCGCGCTATGCCAACAGCCATCCCTGGACCGCCCGCCTGCCGCGCGACGCCACGCCGGGCAGCCGGCGCAGCGACCATGACATGCGCCTGTCGGTGCTGAACTATCCGCTGGCCGGCTGGGCCGACGCGGTGGCGATGAACCTGTGCATGGGCCTGGCCGTCGGGGTGCAGCTGGACGAGATGCAGAGCCTGTCCTATCAGCCCCTGGCCGACGCTTTCCGCAAGATCGCCCCGATCGAGGCGCGGCACGTGGAACTGGCCATGGAAGGGCTGGTAAAGCTGCGCGACCAGGGCCAGCACGACGCGGTCCGCGACGCCATCGCCTACTGGCACCCCCGCGTCGCCGCCATCTTCGGCGACATCGAACAATCCCGGTTCGCCCAACTCAAAGCCTGGGGCCTGCGCAAACACACCAACACACAACTGCAACAAACCTGGAAAACAAACCTCAACACCGCAATCAAAAAAATCGATATCGAAATCTGAACAAGAAAACCGATACCCAAAAGACGCGCGAACACCCGCGCCGCAATGCCGGCTGGATCAATCCAATGCCGCGCCAGAGATATCGACCAGCAAGGTCTGGATATGTGCGACCGGTACACCCAGGTTCGAGCCGCCGAACTCGGGCATGATGGCGGTGTTCACCGCCACCACCGCGCCGTCCAGAGTCAGCACCGGACCGCCGCTGCCGCCATGGGTGGTTTCGGCGTCGTACACCACGGTCGCGGGGGTCGCCTGTCCGACAATACCGCGGCTGGCCAGTGGTGCGATCAGCCGCGCGGCGGCCAGACGTTCGGCCACTTGCCAGAACCCGGTCTCGCCGGTGGCCTGCAGGTCCTGCACGAAGGCCGAACCGGATTGCGCCAGCATCGACATCAGTCCGGTGGGATAGCCCATCACGATCACCGTGGCGCCGGGTGCCGGCGCAGATGCGGACAGGGGCAGACCCGGGCGGTCGCCGACCCCGCCCTCGACTGCAAGCACCGCCAGATCGACCTGGTCGCTGACCGCGACCGCCGTCAGGGGCTGCGGCGTCGGCTGCCCCGGGAAATAGGCGATGAACCGGGTCATCACCGGCTCCAGTTCCTCGGCCCCCGACCGGGCCATCGGCCCCTTGCCCCAGGGTTGCGCCACATGGCGGTTGGTGATCAGCAGGTCGTGCCCGGCCGGCACGAAGCCGGTGCCGTTGAACTGCACTTCGGCCACCGGACCGGTGCCGCTGAGCGACAGATAGGGTTGCCCGTTGGGCAGATGCACCGGCAGACCGCCGGGTCCCAGAACATGCCGCAGCATGGCGCCGGTCTCGCGATGGCGCAGGCTGTAAGCACCCTGCAGAAAGGCAACCGACGACATCGCCTGCGAGATCACCCGGCGGCCGGCACCGGTGCGCGCCTCCAGCGACTGCAGACGTTCTGCGGTCGATTGCAGCCGCAGGGCCAGGTCGTCCTGCAGCGCGGTCAGGTCGCTGGGCCGGATCGCCTCGCTGCGGGCTTCGGCCAGGGCCGCCGCCACCGTGTCGATCTGCACGTTGCCGCTGGCGATCTGGGCGCGGATCAGCGCATCGGTGCGTTTCTGCTGATAGAGCGCAAAGGCCAGCAGCGCCAGCGACACCAGCACCAGCAGCCGAAAGGCCGCCGTGGTCTCCCAGGCCAGGCGGCGCGCCAGATCGACCGCCGCAAAACGCAGACGGCGCGGCAGCGAGCGGCGGCTGGTCCGGAAATAGCACATCACGTCGGCAAGGATCTCGCTGACACTCATGCCGGGCCGGTGACTGTCGTCATACAGCCGGAAACGCGACAGCGGCCCGGTCTCGCCGAATTCGATGACATCGCCATAGGCCAGCATCGCCGTCTGCACCAGTTGACCGTTCAGCCACAGGGGCTGACCCGCGACCGCTTCGACCTCGTAGCTGTGACCGATCCGGTGCAACCGGGCGACCACCGGCCCGTCTTGGGACCCGGATCCGCCTTCGCCGAAGGACAGGCTGTGATCCGTCCGCAACCGCACTTCGATGGCGGCGCTTGTCAGCCATGACAGCCTGCCGCGCGCAGGGCCGGTCAGATGCTCCAGCGCGGCCACTGTTCTGCAAGGGGTGTCGTCGGTCATGATGGCAGAATAGCACGTTGGCGGACGTGGATCACCGCACAGTTTCTCAGCGGTTCGTGCGGTGCCAAGGGGCTGGCGGGCCGCGGCGGCGCTCAGACCAGATCGGGCCACAACGCCGGGTCCAGCACCTGAATGAAGGGGGCCAGCATGTCGCGATGCGCGCCAGGCGCCGACCGACCGTGCGTGCACCGGCTGGCGCAACTGATGCGCGGTCAGCGTCAGCACCTGACTGGTGGCCAGATCAGCGCGTGCCATGGCCTCCACCCACTCCACGCCCACATGCACTGCCAGACGGCGGCGGGTGCCGCTGACATAGGCGAAAAGTGCGTCGTGGGATATGCCCAGAATCCACCCCGGATACAGTCGGCGCCAATGGGCCATGATGCCAGCATACAGGTTGAACCGATGCGCCATAACGCCCGGGTCATCGGCATAAGGCAGCGCGGCGCCGATCCGACCCTGCGCCTCGGTGGCCCGCGCCCGCAGGCCAAACGCGATCGCATCGGCGGTCGGCGTGATGGCCCGGGACCCGGCCGCTTCAGCCTCAGGCAGGCGGTCGGCCTGCTGCAATGCGGTGGCCGGAACCAGCCAGGCCGCCCGATCCTCGGGCGATTGCGACCCCCGCATCCGCATCGGCTTGATAGCCGGATCGCCCTGCCCGTCGGCGATCAGCGCCTGGGCCAGGTTGCGGCGTGTATTGTCCCAGGCCAGGTCCAGCGTCAGCGCCCTGCGAAACAGCGCAGTGGCCGCGCGCTCACGCTCCATCGCCACCAGAGCCAGCGCCGCGATGTCAGGATATCCCGATTAGGTCGCATGGTTTTCATGCCCGCGCGGGCGGTCTTGAACGCGGTGTCATGGCGCCATTCGCTCAGAGATCGGATGGCAGCCTGCAAATCGGATTGAAGCGACATGCGCCGCTGGAAAATCGGCCAAAGCCGAAGGCAGCAGCGATTTAGACCAGTCTCTGTCCGGCGCGTGGCGGCTCTATCCCGCCGCCGCGATCAGGCTGCGGGTATAGTCGGTTTCGGGCCGCTCAAAGAGATCTCCGGCGGTGCCATATTCCACCACATCGCCCTGTTTCATCACGATGACCTTGTGGCTCATCGCGCGCACGACTTTCAGGTCATGCGATATGAACAGATAGGCCAGACCGTATTTACGCTGCAAGTCGCGCAGCAGGTCCACGATCTGTACCTGCACGGTCATGTCCAGCGCGCTGGTGGGTTCATCCAGCACCAGCAGCTTGGGGCGCAGCACCATGGCGCGGGCGATGGCGATGCGCTGCCGTTGCCCGCCGGAAAATTCGTGCGGATACCGGTCCATGGTGGCCGGGTCCAGCCCGGTCTCGGTCATCACTTCGGCGACCAGCGCCCGGGGGTCGCGCGTCGGATCGACCTTGTGGATGGCCAGCCCCTCGCTGATGATCTGCTGGCAGGTCATGCGCGGGGACAGCGAGCCGAACGGGTCCTGAAATACGATCTGCATATCCGCCCGCAGCCGGCGCAATTCGCGCGTGCTCCAGCCGCGCAGATCCTGTCCGCGATAGGTAATGCCGCCCTCGGATGCGATCAGCCGCATGATCGCCAGTGCCAGCGTGGTCTTGCCCGAGCCGGATTCACCGACGATGCCCAGCGTTTCACCGGCCCGCACGCTCAGGCTGGCCTCGTTCACCGCCTTGACATGCCCCACCGTGCGCTTGAGAAACCCGCGCTGGATCGGGAACCAGACCCGCAGGCGGTCGGTGCGGGCGATCTCTTCGGCATCGGCGGCGACCGGATCGGGCTGACCCGAGGGCTCGGCGGCCAGCAGCTTGCGGGTATAGGGATGCCGGGGATTGTCGAATATCCGCGCCGTGGGACCGGATTCTACGATTTCGCCGCCCTTCATCACGCAGACCTTGTCGGCAACGCGGCGGACGATGCCCAGATCATGGGTGATGAACAGCAGCCCCATGTTTTCCTGCGCCTTGAGATCGGCGAGCAGATCGAGGATCTGCGCCTGAATGGTCACGTCCAGCGCCGTCGTCGGCTCGTCCGCGATCAGGATATCGGGCTTGTTGGCCAGCGCCATCGCGATCATCACCCGCTGACGCTGACCGCCCGACAACTGGTGCGGATAGGCGTCCAGACGCGTTTCCGGGTCACGGATGCCGACCTTGGTCAACAGTTCCAGAATGCGCGCCCGCGCCGCCGCCCCCGCCAGGCCCTGATGCAGCGCCAGCGATTCCGACAATTGCCGCTCGATCGTGTGCAGCGGGTTGAGCGAGGTCATCGGTTCCTGAAAGATGAAACTGATGTCGTTGCCGCGCACATCGCGCAACACCTTGTCGGCCGCGCCGATCATCTGCTGGCCGTCATAGGTCACGCTGCCGGCCACCTGCGCGCTGTCGCCCAGCAGCGACACGGTGGACAGCGCCGTGACCGATTTGCCCGAGCCGGATTCCCCGACCAGCGCCACGGTTTCGCCCCGGTCCAGGGTAAAGGACACGCCGCGCACGGCGGCGGTGGTCTTACCGTCCTGGCGGAACGACACCGTCAGGTTTGCGACCTCAAGCAGGCTCATTGAAAGGTCTTTCTGGGATCAAACGCGTCGCGGATGCCTTCGAAGATGAAGACCAGCAGCGACAGCATGATGGCAAAGGTGAAAAAGGCGGTAAAGGCCAGCCAGGGCGCCTGCAGGTTCTGTTTCGCCTGCAATGTCAGCTCGCCCAGGCTGGGGGCCGAGGACGGCAGGCCAAAGCCGAGAAAGTCGAGGCTGGCCAGCGCCGCGATGGTGCCGGTGACGATAAAGGGCAGCATGGTCAAGGTCGCCACCATCGCGTTGGGCAGCATGTGGCGGAACATGATGGTCATGTTGCCCACGCCCAGCGCCTTGGCGGCGCGGACATATTCCAGGTTGCGTGCCCGCAGGAATTCGGCCCGGACCACGCCGACCAGCCCGGTCCAGGAAAACAGCACCATCAGAAAGACCAGCAGCCAGAAACTGCGGCCCAGAATGGCGAACATGATGATGATCACGTAAAGCGACGGGGTGGCCGACCAGATTTCGATCAGGCGCTGAAAGATCAGGTCCAGCCAGCCGCCGAAATAGCCCTGCACGGCCCCGGCCGCGATGCCCACCAGGCTGGCCGCACCGGTGACCATCAGGGTGAACAGGATGGACAGCCGGAACCCATAGATCACCCGCGCCAGCACGTCGCGCTTGGTGTCATCCGTGCCCAGCCAGTTCTGCGCATTGGGCGGCAGGGGGGCGGCACCGGGCCGATCCACCGTGGTGTTAAAGGAATAGCGGATCGGGGGCCAGATCGCCCATCCCCGCTGGATCGCTTCGCCCTCGATCACGCCGGTTTCGGCCGCGGCGATGATGCCCTCGGGATCGTCGAAACACAGTTCCGATCCGCCGGACGCGATCAGGCAGGCGACTTCGGGATCGCGATAGATCGCTTCGGTCTGGAAATCGCCGCCAAAGGCGGTTTCCGGGTAGAAATTGAAGATCGGGGTAAAGTATTCGCCGCGATACTGCACCAGGATCGGCTTGTCATTGGCGATGAACTCGGCGAACAGCGACAGGCCGAACAACACCGCAAAGATCCAGAGCGACCAGTAGGCGCGACCATTGCGGCGGAAATTGCGCCAGCGGCGGGCGTTCAGAGGCGACAGCGCCATGTCAGCCCTCCCGCTTTTCAAAGTCGATGCGCGGATCGACCAGCACATACATGATATCGCTGAGAATGCCGACCACCAGGCTCATCAGGCCAAAGATGAACAGCGTACCGAAGATCACCGGATAGTCGCGCGCCACCGCCGCCTCGAACCCCAGCCGGCCCAACCCGTCCAGCGAAAAGATCGTCTCGATGATCAGGCTGCCGGAAAAGAACACGCCGATGAACACCGCGGGAAAGCCGGCGATCACGATCAGCATGGCGTTGCGAAAGACGTGGCCGTAAAGCACGCCGCGCTCGCTCAGTCCCTTGGCGCGGGCGGTCATCACATAGTGTTTCTTGATCTCGTCCAGAAAGCTGTTCTTGGTCAGCAGGGTCAGCGTTGCAAAGGCCGAGATCGTGCTGGCGATGACCGGCAGGGCGATATGCCAAAAGTAATCGCCGATCTTGCCCATCAGGCTGAGGTCGGACCAGTTGTCGCTGGTCAGCCCGCGCAGCGGAAACACCTGCCAATACGAGCCGCCGGCAAACAGCACCAACAGCAGGATGGCGAACAGAAAGCCGGGGATCGCATAGGCGACGATGATCGCGCCGCTGGTCCATGTGTCGAACGTGCTGCCGTCCTTGACCGCCTTGCGGATACCCAGCGGGATCGACACCAGATAGGCGATCAGGGTCGACCACAGCCCCAGGGAAATCGACACCGGCATCTTTTCCAGCACCAGGTCGATCACCCCGATCGAGCGGAAATAGCTCTGGCCGAAATCCAGCCGCATATAGTTCCACAGCATATTCAGAAACCGTTCCAGCGGCGGTTTGTCAAAGCCGAATTCGCGTTCCAGTTCGGCGATGAATTCCGGCGGCAACCCGCGCGCGCCGACATAGCGGTCGCTGGCGCCGGTGGCCTGGGTTTCCACGTCGGCCCCGCCTCCCGAGAACGCCTCGAACACGTCGCCACCGCCCTCCATCTGGGCGATGATCTGCTCGACCGGACCGCCGGGCACGAACTGCACCAGGGTAAAATTGATGATCATGATGCCCAGCAATGTGGGGATCACCAGCAACAGCCGTCTTGCGATATAGGCTCCCATCGGGGCGGCTTACCTCAACGCGCCCGAGGATTTCAACGCGGCGGCCCGGTCGGCATCTACCCACCACAGATCCTCGACCCCCAGCGCATAGGGCGGCAGGTTTTCCGGATAGGCGTATTTGTTCCAGAACGCGACCCAGTGCCGGCCCAGATACCAAGTCGGCACCATGAACCGTTTGGCGCGCAGAACCCGATCCAGCGCCCGAACATTGGCGGTCAGTTCGTCCGCTTCGGTGGCCTGCACGATATTGTCGATCAGGACCTCGATATCCGGGCCGCTGATCCCTGCCGGGTTGAATACCGAGAACGCCGCCGCCTCCTGGCCATATTGCTGATACAGCCCGGTCGAGGGCTGCAGCGACGTGCGATAGCCGCCCGAGATCATGTCGAAATCGCGCTCGCGCCGGCGCAGGGTGAACTGGGCGTTGTCGATGCGGTTATAGCTGGCGTCGATCCCCATGGTTTTCAGGTTGTCGACAAACGGCATGGCAATGCGGTCCAGCACCGGATCGTCGGACAGAAACTCGATCTTCAGCGTCTGCCCTTGGGCATTGCGGCGCACCCCGTCATCGCCGACGCTCCAGCCGGCGGCATCCAACAGGCCCATGGCGCGGCGCAGGTTGCGGCGGTCGGTCTGGCGGGCGGGTTTGCTGGCATGGGCGCTGACCGGCTCAGATGTCAGGATCGCCGGGTCCAGCGCATCGCCCAGCGATTGCAGCACTTCCAGTTCGCGCCCCTCGGGCAGGCCCGTCGCCTCCAGATGCGTGCCCTGCCAGAACGAATGGCGCTGCTGGAACAGCCCGTACTGCAGGCTTTCATTGGTCCATTCGAAGTTGAACGCCAACTGCACCGCCTCGCGGACCCGCGCATCGGCAAATTGCGGGCGGTCCATGTTCATCACGAAACCGGTGGCATTGGGCACATTGCCGTCGGGCAGTTCCCGTTTCACCACGTGCCCGTCGCTCAGCGCGGGAAAATCATAGGCGGTGGCCCAGCTCTTGCTGTTGTTCTCCTGCCGAAAGGTGAACTCGCCAGCCTTGAACGCCTCCATGGCGGCGATGGAATCGCTGAAATACTCGATACGGATCCTGCCGTAGTTGTTGCGCCCCACATTGACGTTGATGTGATCGCCCCAATAGTCGGGGTTGCGCCGGTAGACCACGCGCCGGTTGATGTCATAACTGTCCAGCACATAGGGCGCCGATCCGATGCCCGGCTGCATGCGCGGCTTGTCCAGCCGCCGGTTTTCCGGATCGGCCATGAACCAGGCCTTGGAAAAGATCGGCGTGCCGCCGACCTGGCTGATCAGCCCGCGCCGCGAGATCCCCGGTGAAAAGTGGAACTTGACCCGGTGCGGCCCCAGCGCCTCGGCCTTGGGGATGCGCTTGCGCACCGCTTCGGCATAGGATTGCAGCCCCTGGTCCAGCAGGATGTTATGGGAAAACACCACATCCTCGGCGGTGATCGGCGTGCCGTCGGAAAACCGCGCCTCGGGGCGCAGGTTGAAGATCACCCAATCCTGGCTTTCGGGATATTCCAGGCTTTCGGCCACCAGACCATAATAGCTGGCCGGCTCGTCATAGGACGGGAACAGTAGGGATTCATACTGGTCCGCCGACCGCGCCGCAGCCCGGCCCTGGCGCGTGAAAGGGTTGAAACTGTCAAACGTGCCCTGCGCGGCATAGCTCAGCTCGCCGCCTCTGGGCGCATCGGGGTTCACGTATTCGAAATGGGAAAAGCCCGCCGGGTATTTCAACGCGCCGAACTCCGAAAAGCCGTGCGATTTGATGACCGTGTCCTCGGCCCGTCCCGGCCCGGCGACCGCGATCAACAGAACCGACAACGCGATAACGCCGAGTCGACGCAAGCGGTCCGTTGCCGGGACCGGCACAGCTGTAAGGGTGCGGATCATCTGGCTCATCCTCCGTTGGTCAGGCTTGTGCCGCCTGAACTTGTGTTGACGTAAGCTAATGGTCCGATGCGGCAATGTTCAAGTTGAGAATATGTGAGGTCTCGGTGATCGCATGATTTAAGGCCCCGCGCAGCACGAAAAAGGCCGCTGCGCAGGGCAGCGGCCTTGGATGCCAATGGCGTTGACCGGATCAGTCGTCGAGACTGTCCAGATAGGCGATCAGGTTCACACGGTCGCCGATCTTTTTCAGACCGGAAAAGCTCATCGAGGTACCCGAGGCATAGTCGCTGGGCTTGGTCAGGAATTCGTTCAGACGATCCGCTGTCCATTCGCCGCCCAGGCCGGTCAGCGCGTCGGAATAGCCAAAGCCGGCAACGGCGGCTACCGGACGGCCGACGACACCATAGAGGAACGGACCGGTGCTGTTGGCGCCGTCTTCCAGCTTGTGGCAGGCCGAGCACTTCTTGAACACCTTGGCGCCCTTTTCGACATCGGCCTCGGCCATCATGTCCTCAAAGCTGACCTCGACGACCTCTTCCTCGGCCTCGCCCGAATCGGTTTCGATCACATAAGAGGCCTCGCCATGGCCCGTCGTATGATACAGGCCCGCCGCAGCCCATTGGGAAAGAAGGAGAACCAGCAAGGCGCCCAGAACGCCGGCAGCCGCTTTGGTAAAGGTCATCGTATCCATTTGGTCGCGTGTCCATTTGATCTGTTTGGGCCGAGGTCTAAGCCTTTCCCTTGCCTTGGGCAAGGTATAGACACCGCGACCAATCGCCCAATTTGCCCCAGTTGCACGGAAAACCGCCTCATGACCAACCGAATTGCCTTTCAGGGAGAGCCCGGCGCCTACAGCCACGAGGCCTGCCGCAACGCGCGCCCGCACATGGAGGCCCTGCCCTGCCGCACCTTTGAGGACGCGATCGAGGCGGTGCGCACCGGCGAGGCGGATCTGGCGATGCTGCCGGTCGAAAATTCGACCTATGGCCGGGTGGCGGACATTCATTCGCTGTTGCCGCGATCCGGGCTGCATATCATCGAGGAATCCTTTGTCCGGGTGCATATCAACCTGCTGGGCATTCCGGGCGCCAAGCTGACCGATGTCACCCATGCCATGAGCCACACGGTGCTGCTGGGTCAGTGCAAGGGATTTCTGCAACAACACGGCATCCATCGCATCACCGGTGCCGATACGGCCGGTTCGGCCCGGCACGTGTCCGAATCCGGCGATCCCGGTCTGGCCGCGCTGGCCAGTCCGCTGGCAGGCGAGATCTATGGCCTTGATCTGCTGGCCGAACATATCGAGGACCAGTCCAACAACACCACGCGGTTCCTGATCATGTCACGCGATGCCGACAACACGCGACGCGGCCAGCACGGCATGATCACCAGTTTCGTGTTTCAGGTCCGCAACATTCCGGCGGCGCTGTACAAGGCCATGGGCGGGTTCGCCACGAACGGCGTCAACATGACCAAGCTGGAAAGCTATATGGTGGACGGCTCGTTCACCGCGACCCAGTTCTATGCCGATATCGAGGGCCATCCCGACGATCCCGGCGTGCAACTGGCGATGGACGAACTGGACTATTTCACCGCCAATGTCGAGATTCTGGGGGTCTATCCGGCCGATCCGGGACGGTACTGACGCCGCACTGTGCTGCCCGGGTCCGGGACGGATTGCCTATCGCGGGTCCGGCGCGTCCTGCAGCCGGCCCTCGAGTCCACGGGCGAAATCGGCGACCTTCAGCTTGAAGCGTTTGCTCAGACCGGTCTTGGCCAGTTTCAGCGACTGGATGATCAGCCGGGCCGACAGGGTCGAGGGCGACAGGTTCAGCACCACCGACATGCGCGTGCGCCGCGCCGACATGGCCATCAGTTCCAAAGACATCCGTCCGCTCAGCCCCTGGGCTCCCGACGTGAACAGCATCATGTTGGGCGGATCATAGGCGTCCAGCACGATATGCACCTCGCGCGGCTTGCTGCGCATTGTAAAGCGGGCCAGCCAGGCCATACCGGGCTGCGGCGTTTCGCTCTCGTGCAACCGGTCGACCTCGATACCACGGCTAAGCGCCGTACGCTCCATTGTGTCGAATTGCGACAGCGCCGCAAAGACCTGCTCCAACGGGGCGTCGATATCTTCTTTGCTCGAAAACTGCATGTGAATCCCGGTACCGTGAACACCGGCGGTGTTTACGTCCTAATCCAGCGTGTCCGCAAGCCAGTTCTGCAACAGGAAATGCGCAATCGCGCCGCGCCGCGCCGGTTTCAGGACCGGGTGTTCCCCGGCAAAGACCGCCATCATGTCTTCGCGGCTGACCCAGAGGGCGTCCTCGATCTCGACCGGGTCGATGGTGATCTCGCGGCTTACCGCCTGACCGGCGCAGCCGATCATCAGCGAGGACGGATAGGGCCAGGGCTGGCTGGCCAGATAGGACACGGCGCCGACCCTGGCACCCGCTTCTTCAAAGACTTCGCGCCGCACCGCGGCCTCGAGCGTTTCGCCCGGTTCGACAAAGCCCGCCAACAGCGAATACATTCCCTCGGGCCAGCCCGGCGAGCGGCCCATCAAAACCGCATTGCCCTGGGTGATCAGCATGATCACCACCGGATCGGTGCGCGGAAAATGCCGCCAGTCGCAGGCCGGGCACAGCCGTTGCCAGCCGCCTTGCGCGGGTTCGCTGACGCCGCCGCACCGGGCGCAGAACCGGTGCGTCTGATGCCAGCCGACGATCGCCTTGGCGGTGACTGCCAACTCGCCGTCGCGCGGGTCCAGCCGGGCCATCAGACCGCGCAGCTCTGCAAAGACCTGCCCGGCCGGCAGATCCGGATGCATCTGCCGGGTGGTGTCCAGAAACTGGCCCAGCGCCGCCGGATCGAGATCGTCGGGCTGCCATTTCGAGACGTCACAGGCGAAATACGGCGCGCCGTCTTCGTTCCGGCCCAGATACACCGGCGCGCCCGGGCCGTCGTCAAGATCGGCCAGTAGCAGCGGGTGATCCAAGGGCAGCAGCACCAGACGGTCGAGTTCGTCGCCCGCCACCAGCGGTTTGCCCCGCCACAGCACGATGGCGGCAGCCTGCGGATGGCGCAGCGCCGCCGCGCGGGCCGCCGCGTCCTCGCGCAGATGCGCCGACCGGTCCAGCCCCGAGCCGCCAAAGGTCACCTGTTCCGCCCGTCTCATGCCGTGCCTCTCTGATTGCCGGTGCTGGCCTGCTAGCGCATCGCGGGGCGCAGGACCACACCCATGACAGGTGCGCCTATGGCCGGGCTGGCTGTGGCCCTCCGGCCCCGCCCGACGCAAAACCGCATCACCGCCGACACAAACTCTTTCCTGAACAGGTTTTTTTTGACATCGCGGCTCATGTTTTCATACACTTATAAGGCGAGCAATTTCGAAAATGCAAACAAAGGTGCTCCGATGGTCCTGATCTCGCTGCCAACCGGGGGCGAAAACGTGACTGAAGCGCGCCGGATTCCAGCCGGCACCCGCGCGCATGTGCGCCTGCTGGCGACGACCGACCTGCATATGAACCTGACCAGCCACGATTATTACGCCGACCGCCCGGACCCGACGGTCGGACTGACCCGCACCGCCAGCCTGATCAAACAGGCCCGCGACGAGGCCGAACGGGACGGCGCGCTGGTCCTGCTGTTTGACAATGGCGACGGATTGCAGGGCACGCCGCTGTCGGATGCCGCCGGCGGTCACACCGACCGCCCGCATCCTCTGATGCGCGCCTTCGGAGAGCTGAACTATGACGCGGTCGGGTTGGGCAATCACGATTTCAACTATGGCCTCGCGCCACTGGAAGCGGCGCTGCAACAGGCGCCCTGCCCGGTACTGTGCACCAATCTGCGGCCCCGCCAGCCGGGCCAGCAGACCCGGTTCGAGCCCTTTGCGATCCTGGATCGCACGCTGCGCTGTGGCGATCAGGACTGGCCGATCCGCATCGGCGTTCTGTCCTTTCTGCCGCCGCAGACGGTGAAATGGGATTCGCATCTGCTGCGCGGCCAGCTTGTCGCCGACGCCATCGTCCGGACCGCACGCGCCTGGGTGCCGAAACTGCGGGGCGCCGGTTGCGATCTGATCGTCGCGCTGGCCCATACTGGCCTGAGCGCCGCGCCCGATCACCCGGATCTGGAAAACGCCGTATTGCCGCTGGCAGCACTGGACGGCATAGACGCCGTGATTTCGGGACATACGCATCTGCACCTGCCCGGCCCCGACCATCTGGGTCTGGACCATGTGGATGCCGAAACCGGCGCGGTGCATGGCAAACCGGTGGTGATGGCGGGCACCTCGGGCTCGCATCTTGGGGTGATCGATCTGGATCTGGTGGCCCGCCTGGACCGCCGATGGGAAACGTCGAGTTTCGCCTGTGCGCTGCGTCCGATCGCGCGGCGGGCCGCAGACGGGCGCGCTGAACCGCTGGTGGACGAGGACCCGGCCCTGGTGCGGCTGCTGTCCAAGGCCCATGCCGAGACCCGGGCGCGCATGACCCGGCCCGTGGGCCAAAGCGACCAGCCGCTGCACAGTTACTTCACGTTTTTTGCGCCGGATCGGGCGCTGGCGCTGGTCGCCGCCGCCCAGGCGGCCGCCCTGCGCCCGCATCTGGCGGGAACCGCCGCGCAGGGTCTGCCGCTGCTGTCGGCCACCGCCCCGGGCAAGTTCGGGGCGCGGGCCGGGCCGGATTTCTTCACCGACGTGCCCGCCGGGCAGTTGTCGCGGCGCCATGTCGCCGATTTGCATGTCTTCCCCAATCAGCTGCGCGCCGCCATCGTGACCGGCGCCCAGTTGCTGGACTGGCTGGAAATGTCCGCCTGCCTGTTCCACCAGATCGTGCCGGGCAGTTGTGGCCAACACCTGGTGAACCGGTCATTGCCCGGGCATGATTTCGACGTGCTGCACGGAATCAGCTATCGGATCGACCTGACGGTTCCGGCACGGTTTCATCCGGATGGCAGCGTTCGAAACCCGGACAGCCGCCGCATTGTCGATGCCTGCCATGCCGGCAACGCGATCAACGCCAGCGACCGGTTTGCCGTGGCGCTGAACAGCTATCGCGCCAGCGGTGGCGGCCCTTTCGCAGCATTGAAGCAGATCGAGCCGGTGCCGGTGCCCGAAATGCAGATCTGCGACGTGGTGCTGGATTATGTCGCCGGGCGCAGCGGTCCCGACCCGCTGCAGGCTGCGCCCCCGCCCTGGCGCTTTGTGCCGGTGCCCGGCACCACGGTGGCCGCCCTGACCGGGCCGGGGGCAGCGGCCCATCTGGGCGAATTGCCCGACCGCGGCATCCGCACCGCCGGTTTGACGCCAAAGGGCTTTCTGCGGCTGAAAATACCGCTGTAACGGCGCGCGCGCCCGTTGCGAATCCGTTCCGCCGCCTCTATATTGCACGATGAGAGGTTGGCGCGGGCGAGCGCCTCGCCAACCTGGTCAGATCCGGAAGGAAGCAGCCACAACGAGCCCCGCTTGGGTCGATGTCCAACCTCTCACCTTCTCCTTATTTCGCTTCTCCTTATTTCGCATGTCCCTGCACAACCGCGTCGCCGTGGTGCGTGGCAAAGACGCCTTACAACCGGTCGGTACCGAACGTGTCGCAGTCCGCGACCGATCCGCTGTCAAACCCTGTGCGGAACCAGCGGGCGCGTTGTTCGGATGTACCATGGGTAAAGGTGTGCGGCTGCGGCACCCGCCCCGCCTGGCGCTGCAGGTGATCGTCGCCGATCATCCGGGCCGCGTTTAACGCCTCTTGCAGATCGCCCCGGTCCATCAGCCCGCGCACCGACCGGGCCCAGATCCCGGACAGGCAATCGGCCTGCAGTTCCAGCCGCACCGTCAGGGCGTTGGCCTGCCGGGGGCTGGCCTGCCGCCGCGCCTGATCGACCTGTCCCAGAATTCCCACCTGATTCTGCACGTGATGTGCCACCTCGTGGGCGATCACATAAGCCGCAGCAAAATCGCCGGCGGCCCCCAATTCCCGGGACAGGGTGGCAAAGAAGGACAGGTCCAGATAGGCCTTGCGGTCCGCCGGGCAATAGAACGGGCCGGTGGCGCCCGTGGCTCCGCCACAGGGGCTTTGCGTGACACCGGAAAACAGCACCAGAACCGGCGGCGCATAGGTGGCGTTCAGCTGGCGCTGGAACACCTGGCCCCAAACCTCTTCGGTGGTGCCCAGAACCTTTGCCGAAAAATCGGCGGCCTGTTCTTCTTCGGCGGAGGGCGCATAGGACCGGCCGGTTTGGGCGGTCGGCGATTCAAGCAGTGGCGTCACGTCGATACCGGCGAAATAGCCGATCGCCAGAACCAGCAAAAGGCCCACTCCGCCGATCCCGCCGACGGCCTTGCCCCGTCCCCGACCCAGTCGGAGTCCGCTTCTGCGTCGATCCTCGATGTTACGGCTGCGGTTTCGCCCGGTCAATCGCATGGTATCTCTCACTTTCCATCCACAGGAACACTCTACGTGATAACGCTTGTCGGGGTCGATTCGTTTCCGGTGACGACCCGCAGGGGAAGAAAGGCGTTTACATCAGGATGCAAGACCATGACGACCACCGGCAACAATGGGCCGAGGACCGCACCGACTGGGCCGAAGACCGGACCATCCAGGCCAATGAACGGACCTTTGCCGGGTGGATGCGTACCGGCATGGCCTCGGTGGCTCTGGCCCTGGGGCTGAAGGCGATTTTCGGGGCGTTCGAGCCGACCTGGGTGGCCAAGGCGGTTGCGACCCTGTTTCTGGTCATCGCCATCGTGATCTTCTGGAGCGCGCGCAATCGGGCGCGGCAGACTCTTTCCCGGCTGGACAGCCATGAGACCGAGCCGGTCTCGACACTGGGCTTTACGATGCTGGCGGTGGCTCTGACGGCAGGCGCGATCGCCACCGGCGCGGTTCTGTGGCTGCTCTAGTGGACGGCGCCCGCACGGCACTTTAACCTGCGGTTGAACCCCGCGAATCCTGACCCCAAAGGCCGACATGACCGAGCAATCCCCCCCTGCCTATCGCGTTCTGGCCCGCAAGTACCGGCCCGAAACCTTTGCCGATCTGGTCGGTCAGGAGGCGATGGTGCGCACGCTGAAAAACGCCTTTGCCGCCGACCGGATCGCGCAGGCCTTTATGATGACCGGCATCCGCGGCACCGGCAAGACCACCACGGCACGGATCATCGCCAAGGGGATGAATTGCATCGGCCCTGACGGCACCGGCGGGCCGACGGTCGAGCCTTGCGGAGAATGCGAACATTGCACCGCCATCATGGAAGGGCGGCATGTCGACGTGATGGAAATGGACGCGGCCTCGAACACCCAGGTGGCGACGGTGCGCGAGACGATCATCGACACGGTCGCCTATGCCCCGGCCAGCGCGCGCTACAAGGTCTTTATCATCGACGAAGTCCACATGCTGTCCAACAGCTCGTTCAACGCGCTGCTCAAGACGCTGGAGGAACCGCCGGCGCATGTGAAGTTCATCTTTGCCACCACCGAAATCCGCAAGGTACCGGTCACCGTGCTGAGCCGCTGCCAGCGTTTCGACCTGCGCCGGATCGAACCCGAAGACATGTTGGCCATGCTGCGCCGCATCGCCGCGAGCGAGGGCGCCGCGATCAGCGACGACGCCCTGGCGCTGATCACCCGCGCCGCCGAAGGCTCGGCGCGGGATGCCACGTCGCTGCTGGATCAGGCGATTGGGCACAATGCCGGCGAAACCGGCGCCGAGCAGGTGCGCGCGATGCTGGGGCTGGCGGATCGCGGCCGGGTGCTGGACCTCATGGACATGATCCTGCGGGGCGACGCCGCCGCGGCCCTGTCAGAGCTGGGCGCGCAATATGCCGCTGGCGCCGACCCGCTGGCCGTGCTGCGCGATCTGGCCGAGATCACCCACTGGATCAGCGTTGTCAGCATTACCCCGGACGCGGCCGACGATCCCACCATCTCGCCCGATGAACGGGCGCGGGGCAGCGCGATGGCGGCGCAACTGCCCATGCGGGTGCTGTCACGGATGTGGCAGATGCTGCTGAAAGCCCTGGAAGAGGTCGCTGCTGCGCCCAATGCGATGATGGCGGCGGAAATGGCGATCATCCGGCTGACCCATGTGGCGGACCTGCCCAGTCCCGAGGAACTGATCCGCAAGCTGCAGGACACACCGCCACCCGCGCCCGGTGGCAAGGGTGGCCTTGCGCAAAGCGCAAGTTCGCCTGCGGCGGGCGGGGGGGCCTCGGCTGTCGCCTCGGCCCGCACAGGCGGTCAGGGGGCCGCGCAACCGGCGCTGGCGGATTCTCCGGATACCGCCCTGTCCCGCTTTCCAACATTCGAGCACGTGGTCGAACTGATCCGGGCCAACCGCGACGTGAAACTGCTGGTCGAGGTCGAGACCGGGGTGCAACTGGTCAGCTATCAGCCCGGGCGTATCGAATTCGCGCCCGCCGACGACGCCCCCACCGACCTGGCGCAACGCCTGGGCGCTCGGTTGCAGGGCTGGACCGGCAATCGCTGGGCCGTCAGCGTCGTCGCCGAGGGCGGCGCGCCAAGCATCGCCGCGCTGCGCGATGCCGAAGACAAGGCGCTGAAGGACGCCGCCCACGCGCATCCGCTGGTGCAGGCGGTTCTGGCGCGCTTTCCCAAGGCGCAGATCGCCGGCATCCGGACGCCCGAGCAGATCGCCGCCAGTGCGGTGGCCGATGCCCTGCCCGAGGTCGAGGACGAATGGGACCCGTTCGAAGACGGCTGAGGTGAGACCGAAACGGACCACCTTTCTGTGTCGGTGCCACGCGCGGCGCCCCGCCCTCTTGTGAGCCGCCGGCTGCGAGCGTATCTGTTGCCGCAAGCAAATCAGGAGACAGCACATGCTCAAGGGACTTGGCGGGCTTGGTGACATGACCAAGATGATGAAAGCCGCGCAGGAAATGCAATCCAAAATGGCGCAGTTGCAGGAGGACATGCACAACCTCATCGTGACCGGCGAATCCGGTGCCGGTCTGGTCAAGGCGACCTGCACCTGCAAGGGCGAGCTCAAGACGCTGGACATCGACCCCTCGATCTTCAGCGGCGACGAAAAGGAGGTCGTGGAAGACCTGATCTTGGCCGCGATCAAGGATGCCCAGCAAAAGGCCAGCGACAAGGCCCAGGAAGAGATGGGCAAACTGACCGAGGGCATGGGGCTGCCAAAGGACATGAAACTGCCATTCTGAAAACCGCGAACCCGCCTTGCGGGTTCGCCCGGCGGGGGGGGGGGGGGGGGGGGGGGGGGGG
>NZ_JBHUQE010000005.1:141934-190443 GCF_042687825.1 Sedimentitalea sediminis
CCCGGCGGGGCAGCGCGGACATGCAACGCATGTCCGCGCTGCCCCGCCCCGGCACAAGCGTTTGTCCTGAAAGCCCGCCTCTTGTCCAATTCCACCGACATCGACGCTCTGATCGAACTGATGGCCAAGCTGCCCGGTCTCGGCCCCCGTTCGGCACGGCGCGCGGTACTGCATCTGATCCGCAAAAGAGCGCTGTTGCTGACACCGCTGGCGGACACATTGGCGATTGTCGCGGAAACTGCACGGGAATGTCTGAATTGCGGTAATATCGGCACCACCGATATCTGCGATATCTGCCGTTCGGAAAAACGCGCCAATGGCGAATTGTGCGTGGTCGAGGACGTGGCCGATCTGTGGGCAATGGAGCGATCCGGCGTGTTCAAGGGGCGCTATCACGTTCTGGGCGGCACCCTGTCGGCCTTGGATTCGATCGGCCCGGACGAGTTGCGCATTCCGCGCCTGGTGAACCGGGTGGCCACAGAAGCCGTCAGCGAGGTGATTCTGGCGCTGAACGCAACCGTGGACGGGCAGACCACGGCGCATTACATCGCCGACCAGCTGGCAGGGCGGGTGCGCCTGACATCGCTTGCCCAGGGTGTGCCGATCGGCGGCGAACTGGACTATCTCGACGACGGTACGATCTCTGCCGCGCTGAACGCGCGCAGGGATGTATGACCGCTGGGATCTGACATCCTGATGTGCTGTCCGAGCCACGATGGGCATGGCTGGCGTTGCCGGTCCGTTTCCAGCCGGACCCGGCGCAATCGACAGGGGCTCTGGACGAGTTTGCGAAAGTATAGTTGCAGCGCCGTTTGGACCTGTCCCGGCTTCGGGCGCGGGAACTCAGATCAGGTCGTGGCCTGCTCTGTCCATTGATAGTCGGTTTCATTTTTCCAGAGCGTCAGCATGGGCACGGCGATTTTGCCGGCCGTCGCGACCGCCGCCTTGCGGAAACCGCGCCGTCCG
This sequence comes from Sedimentitalea sediminis, assembly GCF_042687825.1. Lineage (NCBI taxonomy): Bacteria > Pseudomonadati > Pseudomonadota > Alphaproteobacteria > Rhodobacterales > Paracoccaceae > Sedimentitalea > Sedimentitalea sediminis. The sequence continues at coordinate 142,901 of NZ_JBHUQE010000005.1, forward strand.
GCCAGTCGCACGGCCCCGCTTTTCAACCGCCAGAAGCGTTTCACCCGGTGGCTCACGCATGACCCCGACGCAAGCAATAGCCCGCGCATCGCACCGTCACCGCATTTCGAGACGCGCCCCGACCAATCCCCCGCGCCAGACTTATGCCGCCTTGGCGTCAGCCCAAGAAAAGCGCCCACATCCGACGTCCGGCTGAACCGACCGGGATCATCAACCAGAGCGACGAAGCTGCGCGCATTGACCGAACCGACACCGGGGAGTGTCATCAGGCGGCGCGCGACAGGATGGGCCATGGCCCGCAGAACCGGGTCGGATTCGCCTGCTGCCGCCAGCTGATCGCGGAACGCCTGCCTCTGTCGCCCCTGGCCAATGCCGATCATACGGATGCCGAAGGTTTTGAGGACGCCACGGATGTGACCTACGAGGTCCTTGCGCAGCCGGATCAACCTTTCACGGGCACCGACAAGGCACCGCGGCCGGCCGGCCTCTGCGCTGCGGATATGCACCGCAGTAAACCAGCCGGTTCGGGCGCGCTGCGCCACCCCTTCGGCATCGGCGGCGTCAGACTTGTTGAGCCGGTCCGCAAGGCGCTTGCGCGCATCGATGCAGGTGGCCGGGAGCCCGAGCCGCGTCATTCCGCGCTGCGGCCGGATCGACCGCATCCCACCCTCATGCACGATCCGGCGCGGTATGAGCGACCGGTTTCGAAACCAGCCTGCCACCCCCTCGGGATCGGACGGGCAGGCACCGTGCGCGATCGTCTGGCCATCACGATCCACAACACAGATCGACATCTCTTTCAGCGAAACATCCAGGCCCGCATCGTGTTCCATAGGTCGTTCGCCTCACGGCTTTTATCCGCGAGGCCGACATACCGGACCGCGTTCGCCCCCGGAGAGCGGCCGCCGCAATCCCACCATGTCTTGTGAAGACCACCTTCCCCGGGCGCAGCCCGCCACCGTAAACCATTGCGATTGATGAAGATAACTCCGCTCAAAACGCGTCTGTCATCGACCCGAGGCTTGCCGTGGGACTTGGGAAGGAAAGGCGCCAGACGCGCCCTCTGCGCGTCCGTCAGCCGGAAAAGATCAGACATGTTCACCGCTCGCTTTTCAAACCGTGACTCACGCGGCCAGACGAAAACCAATGAGGCCTGGGTCAAGAAATTGCGGGCGTTCCATGTTCCCGGCGCTCAACAGGGGGCAAATTCGGCCAGGGTCCGCAAGTTGTGCTTGAGACCCGGTCGGACACGGCCCTGGCCAAATCGGGCAACGGCGCCGGGCCGGCCTTGGTCCGTTCGTGATTGCCGGCGACATCGGCAATTGCGGTGTTCCCGGGCACTTCCGGAGCGAAAACGGCATGCGGGCTCGCCATATCCGCGTTCGCATTGCACAATCCGGATCTGTTTGGGGGCACTTGTGGCGGCGACTGCAGCACCACAAGCTACGACAGGAAAGCTGGTGCGGGCCGTGCGGCGACGACACCTCTGGGACTGACCTTCGGTGAAACTTGGATGCTGGAGGACGAATATGCGCCAGGCACCCGCATTGGCGCCTTAACGCCGGTCTTTCGGACAGCCGGCGGCCATGACATCCGTTCAAAGGGGCATTCGTGCCGTTATTCCCTGACACCGCTTCACCCCGGACGCCGGCCCGCCGCCTGTCGGCAACGGGCCCGTTAATCCCAGAGCGGCGCGCACCGCATCAAACGCGAGGCTGATCGTCGTCCTCGTCGTCCTCGCTATCACCTGCCGGCAGGTTGAAGAAGCTGTCGGCATCCACGATGCCATCGTCCTTGTCTTCCTCGTCGTCGCCGTGATCGACCACATCCATCGACCCGCCGAGAGTAAAGGTTTCCAGCCCCTCGATGGCGGTCGGGATCTTCGGTTCGGTCTCCATGCCCAGCGACTGCTCGGTGCTGACCAGCTTGCGGCGCTCGTCATCGCTCATGACCACGCCCTCGGCGGCCTTTTTGGCGGCGGCCTTTTGCACGGCGGCGTCCAGCTCGGACTGTTTGCACAGCCCCAGCGCCACCGGGTCGATGGGCTGGATATTGGCAATGTTCCAGTGCGTGCGCTCGCGAATGGCCTGGATCGTCGGCTTGGTGGTGCCGACCAGCTTGCTGATCTGACCGTCGCTCAGTTCCGGGTGAAACTTGACCAGCCACAGGATCGAGGCCGGACGGTCCTGACGCTTGGACAGCGGTGTATAACGCGGCCCACGGCGTTTTTCCTCGCCCACCGCGGCAGCATTGAACTTCAGCTTGAGCTTGTGCAGAGGATTGGCCTGGGCGTTATCGATTTCCTGTTGCGTCAGCTGGTTGTTGGCAACCGGATCAAACCCCTTGACCCCGGCGGCAACGTCGCCATCGGCGATGCCCTGCACCTCGAGTTCGTGCATGCCGACGAAATCGGCAATCTGCTTGAAACTGATCGTCGTGTTGTCGACCAGCCAAACGGCGGTCGCCTTGGCCATGATCGGCTTTGCCATGCGCTTTTCTCCTATCTCCAAATGGCCGACAAATCTTTCCCGACGCCTGCCGGAGCAGGCAGCCTTGGCGTGCAAGGCGGGTTACCGTTGTCGGGGAACTTGCGCTCTATATAGTCAGCAGGACACCATAAGGGAAGAGCCGAATGCATCGCCTTGTTTACGTGCTGATCTTGGGCCTGTGGGCAGGAACCGCCCAGGCCCGGGACGACAAGGCCGGTCAGTTCGACTATTATGTGCTCAGCCTCAGTTGGTCGCCCAACTGGTGTGCGGTCACGGGCGATGCGCAACAGTCGGACCAATGCGATACACGGCACGATCACGGCTGGATCCTGCACGGGCTGTGGCCGCAATTCCACCGGGGCTATCCCTCGTATTGCCGCACCGTCGAACGACCGCCCTCGCGGAGCATGACCGCCGGCATGGCCGACATCATGGGCACTCCGGGTCTGGCGTGGCACCAGTGGAAAAAACACGGCACCTGTTCCGGGCTGTCAGCGGCCGCCTATTTCGAGCTGTCGCGGCGGGCCTATGGGTTGATCACCCGCCCCCGCGTCTTTCGCCAGCTTGACGAAACCGTGCGCCTGCCCGCGGCGGTGGTCGAAAAGGCGTTTCTGCAGGCCAATCCCGGACTGACCCCGGACATGCTGACCATCACCTGCAAGAACGGCCACATCCAGGAGGCCCGCCTGTGCCTGTCCCGCGCTTTAACGCCGGTGCCCTGTGGTCAGGACGCGGTGCGCGATTGCAGTGCACGGGATGCGATCCTTACGCCGGTGCGATAAGCTCAGAACTGGCCGTCCTGGCATTTGCGCGCATAATCCAATGCCTTGGCCGACCCGGAAAGATCGATCGCCATCACCGGCTGTCCCGCCGGGCTGTAGACAGTCATGCCGGCACTCTGGGCGATCGACCGGATGAACGCGCGATCCTTGAAAAAGACCCCGGCACCCGGCACCTTGTTCAGGTAAAATCCTGTCGCCACGGCAGGATAGCTCTTGCCGTCCAGCTCAAACCGGATGTCATAGGTCTTGCCATCCTCGATCTGACCCCAAGCATCGTTGAAGACCACGAAATAACCACGGTTCTCGGTGGCGTCATAGCCGATACGGACCACCGAAAGATCCTCGTACACGGTCTGGATCAGACAGCCATTGCCAAATGACGGGTCCATCATCACGTTCCAGCCGGACACGAACCCCTTGTCGATCAGACCCTGTGCGCCGGCCGATCCGGCCGCCAGAAACATCGCTGCCGCCGTCAGAATGCCAGTCAGGGTTTTCATCGCCGCTCTCCTCTGATGTGGCCGTTTCCTGCGGCCGGTCCGGTCCGGATATCACGGGTGCCGGTCCATGCCCACCGGGTTGCCGGCCCCTTTCGCGCCAATCTCGCCCCGCCTGTACAAGCGGCAGAAAAAAATCGGCCCTTGCAGGGGCCGATTTCTGAATGTCTGTATGTGGTCGGGTGCCAATCAGGCCTTTTTACGGCGGCGCAGCGCGGCGATGCCCCCCAGACCGGTCAGCAGCAGCAGGCCCGCAGCAGGCACCGGCACGGCAGAAACCGTCACCAGATCCTGACCGCTTTCCGAATCCAGGAAGGTGACCTGATATCCGCCCATGGCGGAACCACCATGCACGCCGCCCAGGAAATCATTGGCCGCAGCCAGAACGTCACCGCTGGCGGAATTCACTTTGAAATCTCCGCTGGTCAGATCGAAACCGTTATCGGAATCCTCGACGATTTCCCACAGCGCCAACTGGAAACCGGCGGCCGTGCTGGCATCGGAGATGCTGGAATACCCGGTGGTGAACAGCTTGTCGATATTCGCCACGACCGGGTTGGTGAACAGGGCGTTGTTAATCGTGTAGGGGCCGGGCAGACCATTGCTCAGGTTGTGGGCAAGGTCCACGCAAAACGCAACGAAATCGCCAAAGCCGGCATCGCCGGTCAAACGGAAGGCACCGGCACGGGCACTGATGGTGCGGGTGGGTCCGGTGACGTTGACGGCGCTGGACCAGTTCGGAGTTCCAAAGGCGCTCGAACCCTGCTTGGTCACGTTGACGGTGTTGGCGCTTGCCGCGCCCGCGCAGGATGCCGCGACGAAAGCCGCAGCCAGAATAGATTTTTTCATGATGAGTATCTTTCCCTTTAACGGCTGGAGCGGGCCAGCGCAGTCACTCACAAACACCCGACAAACATTGCCGGGTTCAGTTAGAGGTGCCACAGGTCTTTAACAGTTTCAAGAAAATTTTCCCTTTTCACGAACTTTACGTCGCGTTTTCATGGCATTGACAATGCCCTACAGCATGACTGTTGCCATTTCCCGACCAGTTCTCGGGAATTCCGCCGACAGTTTCCCGGCCATTCTCGGTTCTCCGGTTCTCCGGGAGTAAAGAGGGCCGCGACGCGGTCAATTGCCCGTTTCCGATGGCGCGCAATGCCAAGACGCCCGCCGCCATGCGCCCTCAAACTCCGGGCCACCATGTGGACCCGCCGAGCCGCCCGGCCTGAGCCCGCAAGTGCCGGCCAGCCTGCCCGGCCACGGCGAGCGCTGCCGCGCGCCCGTCAATCCGCGCAGGCGGCGGTGACGATGATCTCGACCTTCAGGTCGGCGCGGGCCAGCTTTGCCTCGCCGCAGGCCCGTGCCGGAGCATGCCCCACCGGCACCCAGGCATCCCAGACCGCATTCATCTCTGCGAAGTCCGCCATGTCGGCCAGCCACACAATCGCCTGCAACATGTCCTGCCGGGACGATCCGGCGCGGGTCAATAATGAGTCGACGCGTGACAGGCAATCTCGGGTTTGCTCGGCCACCGTGGCGCCGTCGCCGACTTGGCCGCACAGATACGCCACGCCGTTATGCTTGACGATCTTGCTCATGCGGGAACCGGTTTCGATACGTTCGATCATGTCTTGTCCTCTGTCAGCGTGCCGGGAGCTTGCGGGGCGGTCAGGGCCGCCAGTTCGCCCAACGTGACCGGTTTCAGCGGCGGGCGAATGCGGAAATATCCGGTTTCGTCCTGCGTGGCACCATTTGCCTCGGACAGCAAGTTGGTGACCGTCAATCCGCAATACCGCCCCTGACAGGGACCCATCCCGGCACGGCCAAAGGCCTTGGCCTGGTTCGGCCCGCGACACCCTCGCGCGGCCTGCCGGCGGATCTCGCCGGCCGTGACCTCTTCGCAGCGGCAGATCGTGGTCGTGTCCGCCGGGCGCAAGGCCTCTGGGGCGGGTGGATAGGCCGTGTCCAGAAACGGCCGGATCGCCCGCTCGCGATGCAGTGCCCGGCGCAATCCGACGGCTTGGTCATCCCGTTCCGCCAAGGTGATCCGACCCAGATCGCGGGCAATGTCCAATGCGGCCAGCCGACCGGCCACAGCCGCCACCGCGGCACCGCCAATGCCCGCACCGTCGCCCGCGACATGGACCGTACGCAGGTTGCTGCGGCCCCAGGCGTCGAGTTCTGGCACGAAACACGCCTGCTGCGCCTCCCAGCGATGGGCAATGCCGATCGAACGCGCGGCCTGTGTGTTGGGTACCACGCCGTGATGCAGCAAGACGGTCTCGCAATCCAGCCGATGCACGGCGCTGCCGGCGGTAAAGCGGACCGCTTCGGCGCGCTCTTTACCTTCGATCGTGATGCCGCTGACCCCGGTATAGCGGGGCACGCCGGCGCGACGGATTTCGCGCAGCATCGACACCCCCTTGAGCAGATACCGCCAGCCGCGCAGTGCACCGGCAACATGCCGCAGACCGCGCAATGTATCGGCGCGGGTCTGGGTCTCGACCAGCGCCACGGGCGGCACACCGGCCCGGACCATCTGGGCCGCGATCAGATAGAGCAGCGGCCCCGCACCGACCAGAACCGCCCGGCGCGGCAGGACGCCGGATTGCTTGAGCAGGATCTGCGCCGCCCCTGCGGTCATCACCCCGGGCCGCGTCCAGCCCGGCAGCGGCATCGGGCGCTCCAGCGCGCCGGTGGCAATCAGGATGTGTCTGGCCTGTATCGCGCCGCCGCCATCGCCGCCGGTATAGTGGATGCGGCAGCCCTCTTCGATCGCCCAGACAACGGCACCATGGATGTGATTGATCCTGTCCTGCGACAGCGCGGCGGTCAGGCGGCGGCCTGCCAGATAATCCGACCCCAGCAGATCGCCCCGCAGCGGGCCGACCCGGTCTACGTCGCGATAGATCTGCCCACCGGGCTGGGCCTGTTCATCCAGCAGGATCACGTTCAGCCCCGCCGCGGCAGCGGTATCGGCGGCGGCCATGCCCGCCGGGCCGGCGCCGATGATGACCAGATCAGTCTGCCGCATGGCGATTCTCGCGGTCGATACCGGGACGCGTCAGGCGCAGACCCGCACACACCTGCATCATACAGGCCTGCCGATTCACGCCCTCGTGCTGAACGAGACAGTCAAAACAGGCCCCCATCATGCAATAGGGTGCGCGCGGAGCGCCGGATACCGCAGTATGGCGGAACACCCCGACCCCGGCAGCCAAAAGCGCGGCGGCCAGATTTGCACCGTCGGGCAGCTGCAGATCCTGGCCATCAAAGCGGACCGGCACCAGCGGGCGGTTCTCGCCCAGTTCAAGAAATGGCGAATCGCTGTTCACTGAACACCTCCAGATCCGGGGCGGCGGGGCCGCGTTCCAGCCAGTCCGGCAGGAACCGCGCATGCGCCGCGGCCAGCGTGATGCCGCTGTGACAGGTAACCAGAAAGGCGCCGGGCATCTCGGAGCTTTCCTGATAGATAGGCAGCCCGTCGGGCGTGAGAATGCGCAACGCGCCCCAACTGCGCACGAGCTGCGCCCGGGCCAGTGCCGGATAAGCGGCGATCGCCTCGGCAGCGAGGCCAGAAAGGCCCGGCTGGCTGACCCCGTCATCCAGACCTGCCTCTTCGTTGGTGGCGCCGATCTGCACGCCACCCTCGTCGACCTGCCGGGCGATCAGCGAAGGGCGATTGATCAGTTTCGGCAGCTTTTCGGTAATCAGCACCTGACCGCGCTGCGGGCGGATCGGCGCCACAAAGCCCAGCTTTGGCCCCAGGGTCATGGCCCCCAGACCGGCGGACAGGATAACCCGGTCCGCCAAGACCCGGGCGCCGTCGGCGCAGGACACGGTAAAGATGTCGGACCGCGTGACGCCGGTCACGGTCTTGCCGGTCAGCACGCGCCCGCCCAGACGCCGGACATCTTCGGCCAGGGCACGCAACAGGCGCAGCGGGTTCACATGCCCGTCCTGGTGATGCAGGATCGCGCCAACGACCTTCCGTCCGATCTCGGGTTCCTCGCGGCGCAGCGCGTTGCGGCCCAGCACTTCGAACGGATAGTCCCCGCCCAGCTTGTCCTTGAGTACGCGGTATTTCGCGACCGTCGCCTCGAGCGTCGCCTCGGAGAAATGAAGATCGTAGCCGCCACGCTGTTCCAGCGCCAGATCGCTGCCGGTCGCGTCGCTCAGTTCGGTCGCGAACGCGGCCCAGGCGGCGGCGGATTGCTGGGACCAGCTGGCATAGCGCGGCTGGGCCATGCCCTTGGACTGAACCCAGACCAGACCGAAATTCCCCCGGCTGGCACGGAAACTGCCGTCATCACCATCCAGAAGGATGACGCGGCGCCCGCGTTTTAAAAGGCCCCACGCCACGGACAACCCGACAACGCCGCCACCGATGATTGCGTAATCTGCCTCCACGGAATGTTCCTTGTGTTGCGGGTTGACGGAATCCCGGCGGCAACGTGCCGCCGCCGGGCAGGATCGTGTCAGACCAGATTATTCGGCGATCTTGTCCAGAATGCCCTGGCCCCATTCGGCGCCGACATCTTCCAGAACCACGGGCCAGACCTCGGCGCGGACCTTTTCGGCCATTGCAGCCAGTTGTTCATCGGTCAGCTCGACCAGATTGGTGCCCAGTTCGTCCACCAGGCGCTGTTCCCATGCGCCCTGCTCTTCCTGAGCCACGGTCCAGCGGGTTGCCTCAAAGTCGATCGCAGCGGCCTTCAGAGCCTCCTGATCCTCGGCATCCAGCTCGGCCAGCGAGCCGTTCGAGATGATCATGTACCAGACCTCGAAATGCGTGTTCGCCGGCACATAGGCCTTGGTCACATCGCGGAACGAGGCATAATACCCCTCGGCCCCCGATCCGATGACCCCGTCGACGACCCCGGTCTGCACCGAGGTGAAGGCCTCGGAAAACGGGATCGGCGCCGGGATATAGCCCAGGGCTTCGCCGGTCAGCTGAAAGCTCTTGATGCCGGGCACGCGCACCTTGATGCCGTTGGACTGCGAGGGATCGCCGGGGCTGACCGGGTCGGTGTTCAGCGAAATGCCGCCGAAATAGACCGGATAGGCGGCCAGCATGGTGATGTCCTGGTTGGCATAAAGCTCGGCCATGGCCTGGCGCACGACGCCGTCCGGGCCATAAATCTTGTGCGCCTCCTCCCAGTTGCTGGCCAGAAACGGGAACGAACTGATCTGCATGCGGCGCTCAACCCCGGTGGCCGCCGGCTGGGTGGCCATGTCGATCGCGCCGACCGAGATGCGTTCCTGCACGGTGGTATAGTCACCCAGAGCCGAGGCCGCGAAGATCTTGATGTTCACATCGCCGCCGGTTGCCTCGGTCACCGTTTCCGAAAAGGCGTGCAGTTCCTTGTCGATGGTGGTGTCCTGGGGGCGCACGTGGCTCATCTTGAGGTCCGCAGCCGAAGCGACGCCCGAAAAGGCCAAAAGCGAGGCAGCGGTAGAGCAGAGCAGAAAACGTTTCATCGAAGTTTCTCCTGGTTGGTTCGTTTTGGGTGGGTTCAATAGCCGAACACGCGCGGCAGATAGAGCGAGAGATCGGGCCAGAGCGAGGTCAGAAACACGACCGGCACATAACCGGTGACAATCAACAGCATCGCCGGCGGGATGACCTTGGTCACCTTGACCTTGCCGATCCGGGCGCCGAGGTAGAGGATCGAGGCATAGGGCGGGGTGACACCGCCCATGGCCGTGTTGACCCCCATGATGGCCGCAAACTGGACCGGCGAGACACCGATGGCCTGCATTAGGGGCAGCAGCAGCGGCGCAATCAGGATGATGGCGGTCACGTCGTTCACCACCATGCCGACCAGAAACAGCAGGATATTGATCAGGATCAACAGGATAACCTTGTTGTCGGTGATCTCGAAGATCGAAGAGACGATGGCCTGAGGAATGCTTTCCAGCACGAACATCTGGCTCAGGATCATCGAGAACAGGATCATCAGCATGATCGCGCCCACTGCGGTCGAGGCCTCTTTGCCGGCCTGCAGAAAGCTCTCCCAGCGCAGACCCTTGTAGATCAGGAACCCGACGGGAATGGCATAGATCACGGCAACCGCGGCCGCCTCGGTCGGCGTCATGATGCCGCCATAGATACCGCCCAGGATGATCACCGGCATCAGCAGCGCCGGCGTGGCATTGAACCCACGCCGAGCGACCTCGCCGGAAAGCTCGCTGAAGGTCGGCTTGTCATCCAGAACCAGATCGAACTTTCGGCTCATCCACAGGTTCATCAACGAAAAATTGAACATGATCAGCAGGCCGGGACCCAAGGTGGCCAGGAAACAGGCCAGGATCGAGGTGTCGGTGACCCAGCCATAGACGATCATGGTGACCGACGGCGGTATCAGCAGGCCCAGGATCGACGAATTGGCAATCAGCGCGGTGGCGTATTCGCGGGGATAGCCGCGTTTCTCCATCTCGGGGATCAGCAGCGGACCGATGGCCGCAATGCCGGTCAGGCCCGATCCCGAAATCGCGCCGATGATGGCGCAGCTGACCGCCGCCACGACTCCAAGGCCGCCGCGTACATGGCCGATAAAGACGTTGACGAACCGCAACAGCGAAGCGGCGATGCCGCTTTCGGACATGATCGTCCCGGCCAGAACGAACAGCGGAATGGCCAGCAGAACCGGGTTGGACAATTGCTGGAACCCCCAGAGCATGTTGCCCTTCATGGTCACGTCGCCGGCGAAATACATCACCATCAACGCGCCGCCGAAACAATAGGGCAACGGCACACCCAGCGTCAGGAACAGGACCAGAATGGCGATGGCAAGCAGAGCGACTTCGATCATTGGACCTTCTCCCGACGCAGGCTTTTCAGGTGACGCCAAAGATGGCTGGCGGTGTAGAGCATCATCAGGGCCAGCCCGACGGTCAGGGCCACATCCGAATAAAAAGTGGGAATGTAGAGGGTCGGGCTTTCCTTCCAGACCCGCCAGGCATAGCGGGTGAAATCCCAGGCCCAACTGAGCAGCCACAGCCCGACGATCAGGCTGATCACCTCGCCGATGATCGCCAGGATCGTGTGCGCCCGGGTGGTGTCCAGAAAGATTTCCAGCACGTTGGCGCGAATATGGTTGTCCTCGCGCGAGGCATTCACGGCGCCCAGGATGTAGAGCCACAGGGTGGGATAGGCCATGGTTTCCTCAAGCCCCATCACCGGCACCTGCAACACATAACGGGTGATCACCTGCACGAACTGGCCAAAGGCCACGATGCAGATCAGCCCCGTCAGCAGGTATTTCGAAAATCTGTCCATCGCTTCCCCCCGCGCCACAATCCGGACGCCTGTCTATTCCTCCCATTTACAAGAGCATAAAATCAAATTAGAAAAACAGCTAAGTCCATAAGGAAATTTTATATGCCTGCGATGAACCTGACCTTTCGTCAGCTCAACACCTTTCGCGAGGTCATCCGCAGCGGGTCGATTTCACAGGCCGCGCGCCTTCTGGGACGCACCCAGCCTGCGGTCAGCGCGATGATCGCCGGGCTTGAGGCCGAACTGGGCTTTCTGCTGTTCCGCCGCGAGCATGGCAAATTGACCCCGACCCCCGAGGCGCGATATTTTTTCGAGGAATGCGAAGATATCCTGACGCGGCTCGAACGCACCAAACGCACGATGCGCGGTATTTCCCAGCTCGAGGCGGGCCGGCTGCGGATCGCCTGTCATCCGGCTGCGTCGGGCTTTTTCCTGCCGCGCGCGCTGACGGCGTTTCTGTCCGGCCGGCCCGGCATCGAGACCTCGCTGATGATGCGTTCGTCGGCGGTCATCGAAGATCTGGTGGCATCGCAGCAATTCGATGTCGGTTTCGCCGAGTCGCCAGCGCCGCGCACCTCGATCCGGCAACGCGATTTCGATCTGGAATGCGTCTGCGTCATGCCGCTGGACGATCCGTTGGCGACAGCCGGCACGATCACGCCGCAGGATCTGGACGGGGCCGATCTGGCGATGTTGTTTGCCGAACACGCGACGACCCGGCAAACCGTCAGCGCCTTTGAGGCGGCGGGCTGCTCTTTTCGCCGGAGATTCGAACTGCAGACCTATTTACCCGGCCTGCATTTCGTCGCGGCCGGTCAGTGCCGGATGATCTGCGACATGATCACCGCCCACAGCCAGCTTGATCGCGCCGAGGCCCCGCCCGGGATCGCGATCCGACCCTTTGCCCCGAGAATCGTCAACCCGGTGTCCATCCTGACCCCGGCCCATACCACGCAGTCGGTCGTCGCCCGGGCGTTCTGCGATCACCTTGCCGAGCAGATCGCACGCATGCAGCGCGAGATGCAGCACCGGCTGGCCCAGCGGGGCGCCACCGGTGGCCTTTCCTGACCTTTCGTCCGGCTCGCTTTGGCCCTCGATCTCATCCTCCATCCGACCGGCCACCGTCTCTGCTGCGTTTCCGCCCTGCCCCGCGCCGATGCGTGCCCGGAAAGCTTCGGGACCTTTTGGCGCCGCGCGCTGATACGGCGCGCCGCATGCCGAATGGGCTGAAAGACACCAGACGGCGGCATCCCCCCATTGTTGCATGGAGGCTCCGGTTTCGGATCGGGATCAGCCGCCCTGACCGGCCGCCTCGGCCCGGCGAAACTGCAGTTCCGGCGGCGCGTCGCCGAGCGGTGCAAGCTCGTGTACCATCGGCGTTCCATCCGCCAGCAGCCCGGACGCGTCAAAGTTCAGCCGCCGCCCCTGATGCAGGCGCGTCCAGCCCAGCAGGGCGCCATCATCGGACCATGAAAACCGGTCGCTCCAGTCCGCCGACCAATGCAGCACCGGGTCATAGGCGACACCGCGTCCCAGCGCGTCATAGTCGATAAGCTCTAGCCGCATGCGGCCATCCCGCCCGGCGCGGTACTGCCGGTGCTGATGCGTCGGAAAGCTGACCGAGACGATGGCCGGGGCACTGTCGCTGCGGCCGTTCCAGACAAAGACGCCGATATCGACCCGCGACGAGTCGCGTACCGTTTCATCGGTGGGGCCGCGTCGGGGCAGCACAAAGGGATCGTGCCAGCGCAGCGTGATGCGCGCACGCGCACCCCTCGCACCGATCGGTTCGATCTGCACCCTTTCAGGGTCACCGCGCAGCAGAACCCAGTCAAACCGCAGATCGCGGCCGTTCGGATCCTCGGTCGCCTCGGCGCTGATCAGCATTTGGCGCTGCCAGTCATAGCCGCGCCAGATCCGGGCAATGGCCGAGGGCGTGGTAAAAAGATGTTCGTCCCGCTGCGCCAGTCCGGCGCGCGTCTGGAAATCTTCCTGCAGGACCCGCAGGCGCACGACCGGCGGAATGTCTTCGGGGCGCAGTGCCGCAGCCTGTCCGATCATCCGCCCCGGGCGCAGCCATTCCGCCTGAAACACGGTCGGGTGGGCCAAGGCCGACAGGTATTGCGCGCGCGAACTCACCAGCGTCAGGTTCCGCCGCAGGATCATCTGCACCGTGGGCGCAACCAGCCCGGCCGCCTCGAGCGCCGTGCGCGTATCGGCGGGAAAGGCCGCCAGGGTCATCGCCACCGCCTGCAGAAAGGGCATGTCCGAATGCGACGAGCCCTGGCTGATGATCGTATAGGGCCAGTTGGCCGGGAAAAGATCGGTGGCGTCATGGTCGTGATGTTCGGGATAGATATAGATGCTGTTGGCGCGATAGTCGCGATAGGCCGCCGCAGCACCGCCATTCATCGTCATCGCCAGCCGCGCCTGGCTGCGCGGTTGCCGGCCCCAGGTCAGGGCTGTCGAGGAATTGCCGAAGACCAGGGCCGGAAACAGGATGCGCCCGGCCAACCCGTAATCCAGCCCCGCATCGATCAGGTCCTGATCATAGGTCAGAAAGGTCAGGTTGGGAAACATGTCCCGGGACAGGATCGAATGGCTCCGGTCGCGGTTTTCATAGAGCAATCCGCCAAACCCGGCGGAAATGCCGCGCGATACCAGCCCCTGCAACTGGCGGGCCGCGAGCGCCGTCAAACGGGGGTCGACCACCGGCAGCGCAGGATCGGCTGGCAACCCGGCGATATCCGGCGCGATCAGAGGACCAGAGCCAAGGCGCCGCAGGTCGCGTTCCGACAGGGTGACATCGGCGGCCCGGACCGTGTCGGCCGGCATCCAAACCAGCGACAGCACCAGCAGCACGCGTCCCACCCATGGCGATATCCCACCGCGGTCGCGGCGCGGCGCTGCTGGCGGTGTGGCCCCGGGATCGGTGCTGTTGCCCAGATCGGTCATGACAGAGTTGTGCCGCGAGCCGCCCAGCCGATGCAAGGGCCGCACCGGTGAATTCCGGCGCGGCACGGCCACGGTCGCTTCGCAAAAGGTGGCGGGTCGGACCGAAACCGGCTTGAAAACACACAGTTCTTTGCGCAACCCCTTGTCGTTTGCACGACCACGGGTCAAACAAATGACATGAACCGGCAGGACAAGACCGCGATTCGAGCCGAGCGCCAGCCTGCCGGGACCTGGTGGCCGGCGCTGGTCGTTCTGATCGTCCTGATCGTGACCTGCAGCGTCGAACTGACCCTGCAAGCCGCAGATCAGGGATGGATCGGCACGCCCCGTTGGCGCGGCCTTGCCTATCAGAACGGCGCTTTCTGGACCGGGTTGCTGGACAACTGGAAACCGAACTACAGCGCACAGCCCTGGCTGATGTTTCTCACCTACCAGGGATTGCATGCCAGCCTGGCGCATCTGTTGGGCAACATGCTGGTGCTGGTCCTGGTCGGCCGCATCCTGGTGCCCCGCGTCGGCCAGCTGTGGTTTGCCGCGATCTACCTGGTGTCGGGCATTGGCGGCGGGCTTGGCTTTGCCCTGCTGGCCGACAGCGCGCAACCGATGGTCGGCGCCTCGGGCGCGTTGTTCGGGCTGGTCGGCGCCTGGAAATGGCAGGATTGGTTTTTTACCTCGCAACAGGGTTTCAGCCGGAAATCGCTGGTGCTGGATGTGATCGGGCTGATCGTCCTGAACGTTCTGCTGTGGGTGGTTCAGGACGGACAACTGGCCTGGGAAGCGCATCTGGGCGGTTTTCTGACGGGATGGCTGGCAGCCACTCTGATCATCCCGCGCAAGGATTCGGGCAACGGCTGACAGATTCGCGCGCCGCCCGGTCCGGCAATCGCATTGTTGCGGCAAAAGGCGCAGTACTCACACTACTAAAGCATTGTTTCCAGAGTCGATACAGATTGTCGGAAAATCATGGTAAACATTTATACTTTAACGGTAATTACTTGAAAACCTCGCTTATCTATGCGCTATTTAGGTACACATGAACGCTCTCGAACGAAATGGCGTAGTACGTCGGAACACCAGGTAACGAATGGAATTGAGTATGTTTGAAGGACTGAAAAAACTTCGGTTGGCGGCCGCCGTCGCATTGGCAACAGTGGCGAGCCAGTCGGAAGCGCTGACAATCAAATTGTACGACGCCGGGTCGGACACGACTGTTAAGATCACCGACGGCAGCGCGCTGGACACGCTTGCAGAGGTCGGCAAGATCAGCACAGGGACCGTGTTCATCGGCGGCTCGTCGCTGCAGCTGTCCACGGCCTTTGTCAAGGATGCGGACGGAAAGTCCTCGCTGCGCATTACGGCGACGGACGTGGCCGCGTCTGATCTGGGCATTCTCAAGATCAACGTATTCCACGACGATTTCCAGGCAGCCGCGGCCAACCCGATGCTGTCCAACGTTCAATTCACGATGAACGCCAGCGATCTGTCGGACAACGGCAAGGTCAAGGGCATGGCGCTGGCGGGCGGTCAGGCCACCGGCCCCTACGAATTCATCGCCGCCACCAGCGACACGATTTCGCAAAAAACCATGGTCGCGCTGGACAACCCGTTCTCGATGCAGATCAACACGGTCATCTCCTCGGGAACGAACGTGACTTATGACGCGACGCTGGTCGCAGCCGTGCCGGTCCCTGCAGCGGGTCTTCTGCTGCTGACCGCGCTGGGTGGTCTGGGTCTTGCCCGGCGCCGCAAGGCTGCCTGAGCTCGGAGCGCATAATCCAAAACGGAAAGGGGCCACTGTGGCCCCTTTTTTCTGTGGCAAGCGCAGAAAGAGCATGCAGGCCCATTCCGGGCGGCTGTGCGTCCGCAGACCCCGGGTGAAACAGGAACTCATCCAGCTGATCGGCGGCATTTCTGACGCAAGCTTCGGCGGTTTTGGCTGCATGGGTCCTCAAAGAATACGCGACCCGGGGCGATGTCTAGCGGCTGACCTGCCACGGGATTTGTCCTCCACCGTCGATTAGAGCCCGCCCCAACTTGAGGACGGACAATGAAGCGAACGAGAGTCACGGACGAGCAGATTGCGGGTCAACGTTTGAACGACAGGCTCCATGCCTCATTCTGATTCACATGGGCCGGAAAATCAGCTAGATTGTTGGTGCGTCTGATACAAAGGGCCGGACTAAAACACCGAGCGCCCGCACCCGGCCTTGGATTCCCAGACCGCGGCTGACTACGCCCGAACCCTGATCACCGCAATCGCCCGCCCCGCCGCGCGAGATGAAAGCTCCGCGCGTCGGGCGATTGCTGAACCTGCGCCGATCGGCGTAAACACAAAACGGGCTCCGGTCGCGGCTGGATGAAAGTTCAGTGGCAGGTCACGGCAACGACGCTTCTGTGGGATGCGACGGCCAAGAAACTATCCTTAACGAGGCCAAAGGAGGGCGAAATGGTCTCCAACATCGTCCACGTTTCCAGGTCGTTGTTAGAAGCTGGAGTGATACCAATAAGATAACTGAAGTTCTGGTGCCCCCACACGGACTCGAACCGCGGACCTACTGATTACAAATGCCTTGGGCTAGACGCTAACCGTTTGTTGCCAAAGCATTAGTCTTCGAAGGCATTTGGCATTACAAGGATGTAACAAGTTTTCAGAAGCATCGCTTGCTTTGCTGGACCAAAGGCAATCATGGGACGCCGTTACAAAAAACCTAATTTTCGAACCGTCATGTCGGGCAACGTTACCGAAGAGGACGGGCGCGTCTACCTCTATGGCTCAGAGGAAGTTGGCCCAGTGCAACTAGAAAGCCGTTTTCACTTCTTCAAGTCCGAGTTGTCACCAGACGCGTGGGAACGTGTCCGGAAACGGCACAAGCTGTCAAAGAAGGTGAGGCACACCTGCTATTCTCACGGCGTGCGCAAAGGAGAAGGGCGCGGCGTTGGCCCGTGGGTGTCGCCGACGTTTCAAATTCAGTGGGCCTACCCACCGGAGAATTTCTGACCAATGTAATTTGTCGGTAGGACCGCACAAAGCGTTGAGCATCGCGGCATATTGTGTGCATATTGATGCTGAGGCACGATATGCAGCATGGACACTCTTTCTCGGCAAGAACGCTCGAAGCGTATGTCCTTGGTTCGCGGACGCGACACCAAGCCGGAAATGCGTGTCCGTCGCCTAACCCACGCATTGGGATACCGTTACCGTCTGCATCGTCGAGATCTACCCGGCAAACCAGACCTAGTGTTCGGGCAGCGGCGCAAGGTGATTTTCGTTCATGGTTGCTTCTGGCATCGTCACCCCGATCCCGTCTGCAAACTCGCACGCCTTCCGACATCGCGACTGGACTTCTGGTTGCCAAAACTGGAAGGCAACCGGGAGCGAGACGAGCGGAACAACGCGATGTTAACTGAGATGGGTTGGGATGTGCTGGAAATTTGGGAATGTGAGACTGCCGACGTGGATGCGCTGGCCAAGAAGATAAAAGGATTTCTGGGATGAGATCAGTCGAGTTGTTCGCGGGCGCGGGAGGCCTCGGGTTGGGGGTCGGCAATGCCGGGTTCACCCATGAGGCCGTCGTGGAGATTGATCGCTGGGCCTGTGACACGCTGGCCGAGAATACCGACTGGCCGCTCCACGGCTGGGACAAGGGCGACGTGCGGCGGTTCGACTACGCACCGCTCAAGGGCAAGGTGAACCTCGTCACCGGAGGCCCGCCCTGCCAGCCGTTCTCGATGGGCGGCAGGCATCGCGCCTTCCTCGATCCGCGCGACATGTTTCCAGAAGCTGCCCGCGCTGTGCGCGAGTTGCGGCCCGAGGCCTTCATCTTCGAGAACGTGAAAGGCCTCAAGCGTCAGGCATTCACGAACTACCTCGAATACATCCGCCTGCGTCTGCGCCACCCTGACCTGACGCCGCACGATGGCGAGGAATGGCTTGACCACCTCAAGCGGCTTGAGGACTACGAGACCAGCGGCGCAAGCGGTGGGTTGCTCTACAACGTCGTGATCCGCCTCCTGAACGCTGCCGACTACGGCGTGCCGCAGAAGCGTGAGCGGGTTTTCATCGTCGGTATCCGTGACGATCTCGCGACCGCGTTCCACTTCCCCGATGCCACACATTCGCAAGACGCGCTGCTTTGGGCGAAGTGGCGTAGCGGTGAATACTGGACGCGTCACGGCATCGCCCCCGTTCCGAACGAGCGGGAGCAGGCCCGTGCTGCGCGCTTGAAGGACAAGCCGCGCGAGTTGCCGTGGCAGACAGTGCGCGACGCCTTGCAGGACATTCCTGATCCTGAGTTCGACCCCAAGGAAGCGGCCAAGGTGGTCGATCATCGGTTTATCCCCGGCGCGCGTTCCTATCCGGGGCACACAGGAAGCCCGCTGGATGAACCAGCGAAGACCCTCAAGGCGGGCGTGCATGGCGTGCCGGGTGGCGAGAATATGCTGCGCCGTCCCGATGGTTCGATCCGCTATTTCTCAGAAAGA
Source organism: Sedimentitalea sediminis (assembly GCF_042687825.1). Lineage (NCBI taxonomy): Bacteria > Pseudomonadati > Pseudomonadota > Alphaproteobacteria > Rhodobacterales > Paracoccaceae > Sedimentitalea > Sedimentitalea sediminis. Next base: position 161,388 of record NZ_JBHUQE010000005.1, read on the forward strand.
GAGAGTGCCCGCATTCAGACATTTCCCGACGATTTCCGTTTCCACGGATCATGGACGGAAACGATGCGGCAATTGGGGAATGCGGTGCCTGTTCGCCTAGCTGAGGTTGTTGCCAAATCAGTGCGGGAACAGATACTAAAGTCACATGAGAAAAGTGACGCCTTACAATCCCTTGGACAAGCAGCACCTAGCCGAAAGCGCGGCAGGCGCGCTGCTGAGGCAGGAACCTGAGGCGCTTCCACCAGAGCCGTTCGAGGGTGCGGGCATTTATGCCATATATTACCTAGGCGAATTCGACGCATACCAACCGCTTGCGGAAATCAATCGCGAGCGGATGGAAGCACCGATATACGTCGGCAAGGCCGATCCCAAAGGCGGTCGACGCGGCGGCGATTGGGACGCGCCCGCTGGTCCTGCTCTATCTGACCGGTTGCGAAAACATTCGACCTCGGTGACGCAGGCCGACAACCTCAACGTGAACGACTTCTGTTGCCGCTACCTCGTCCTAGACGATGTGTGGGTCAGGATGGCGGAACGGATGCTAATCTCGTGGTATCGCCCACTATGGAATGTCGTGGTTGATGGGTTCGGCAACAATGATCCCGGCAAACGCCGCGCGACTCAGTATCGGTCGCCTTGGGACATTCTGCACCCAGGTCGTCCTTGGTCAGTCAAGTTGGCCGAAGGCGAGACGACGGCAGACGACGTGCGCGCCAAGCTCGCCGCGCACTTCGACACCGTGAAAAATAAGTAGACCAACTCTAAGCGTCGCTTCTTCTCGAACGGTCGAGTAAAGTGTCGACCAAGAAACGAAGGTGACCAGCTGTGGAATACAAAATAAAGAAACAAATCGGGCAAGGGACATTCGGAATCGTCGAAGAGGCAACTGACGAAGTCGGTGAGCCATGCGCAATTAAGACGCTCAACCTAAATGCGTTCACCAAGGAACAGTCAGGCGACCTAAAGAAGCGCTTCGAGCGGGAAGTTCGATATCAGGCACAGATCGATCATCCAAATGTCGTGGAAATCATTGATCACAATTTAGACGACAAGACCCCGTGGTTCGTCATGCCGCTAGCGGATGGCAGCCTAAAAGACGACCTCGAAGCAGATAGGACGCTAGGCGGAAATCCTCAAAAGGCACTGTTTGATATTCTGTCCGGCTTGGAGGCCCTCCACAACAAAGGCTTCAAGCATCGTGACCTCAAACCAGCAAACGTTCTGAAATATGTCGATGACGAAGGTGAGGTCTCATACAAAATATCTGACTTCGGCCTCACGACCCCAGGAGCAGGCCAAACAACGACACTGACTGCCTCAAACATGGCGGGTGGAACGCCTCTATATGCCGCTCCTGAATGTGCAAACAACTTTAGGCGCGCAACTGCTCAAGCTGATATCTATTCATTCGGTGCAATATTGCATGATATATTCGGCGGTGGGGCCATGCGAGTACCCCATTCTCGGCTGACCCTCGGAGGGCCGATAGGTCCGATTGTCGAAAAATGCACAGAGTCGAACGCCCGGCGGCGATACCGTTCGGTTGCGGCGCTACGTGAAGCCTTGTTCGAGGTTTTGACAAATGAGGAAATCGAGTTTTACTCCGAGGAAGAAGAAGAGGTAGTAAAAATACTTCGGGAGAATGAAGAGTTAAGTGACGACCAATGGGATCGGGCATTCAATCTGATCGACGAAAACGCCGATAAAGGAGAATCGAATTACAACTTGATGCGCGCCATTTCTAGGCAGCACATAAAGCAATTGTTTGAAGTGGCTCCTGATATGGCGCAGGGTCTTGGCGAGGTATACTCCGACTTTGCAAAACTCCCGGGATTTGATTTTGATTATTGTGACATCATCTCCGACAAGGCACAGATCTTCTACGACTCAGGTGACCTGCAACTGAAAGCAATAATTGCTGTCGCTATGCTGGAATTGGGCACGAGCCATAATAGGTGGCGAGTGGAACGGCAATTCTTGAGAATGGCAGGTCCAGACATTAGTAATGCGCTGGCCGAGCGCATCAAAATTGAAATTGACGTCCAGTCAGTCAACTTCAAAGCGAGAATGAACCACATTGAATGGTCAATTGACGAAACACCCGAAGGCCTACACTCAATCCTAAGGAAGGCCTTGGAGGACGCATGAATTTCTCCTTCGCCAAATTCAGTCTGGGTGGCCCAAAGGGCGGAAACGACGATGACCTTTTGGAGCCATTCTCCAAAGGTGAAACAACATGGGTAGCAGTCGCCGATGGTGTCGGATCATCAAAAAACGGCGGGTTGGCGGCGCGAACATGCCTGAAAGTCATCCGGGAGAAGGCCACGGAAGAAGCGGACATGGACCTCCTTTTTCAACAGTGTTCAGAATCTCTTCGACGACTGTCCGACGATGAAGGCAATCTGGGAAAACTCAGTACTACCTTGACCGTTTTGGCGCTTAGAGATGGTCAGGCTACAGTCGGTCACACTGGCGATAGTCGAGTGACCCATTTTCGGGGTGGTGGTGTCATGGGCAGGACCAAAGACCAAACTGAAGTTCAGCGCCTTTTGGATGAAGGTGCATTGTCACCTCGTCAGGCTCAGCGGTATCCTCGGCGGAATGTCCTTTTGTCGTCGATGTCTTCTAAAGGTGACTACGAACTACTCCGTTCAAACTTCGTCGTCGAAACCGGGGATAGGATTCTGTTATCGACAGATGGCTTTCATTCCAAAATTCTGCGTAAAGAGATGGCGGGAGTGTCACAGAAGGCAGAAACTATTTCCGATTTTCTGAACCAGCTAAAATCTACTTTATTGGAAAGAGGTCTAGACGACGATGCAACGGTCGTTGGGTTAGAAATGCTGAACCCCTAACATTCTTTTCGATTGCCGAAATGAAGCTTACCTCACGGCCCCGCCCAGCAGCGCGTCGCTGACGCGGTTTGGTGGGCTGGCGGGTATGTCGTTGCCTGAAACATGGGGACGCCCAAGAGAGCCGCGAAAAAACCGGATCACTCGTTGAGTTCAACGGGCAATGACCGGCGCAGTTGAAGAGAGCACCAAGAGAGCGCGGGTCAGAACGGGGGTTTCGAGAAGTCTTCGGGCGAGGTCGGATGGCTTTCGGGTTCAGGTCTAGAGGTGTATCCGTAGTACCGTGCCAGTTCCTCTGGGATGTATTCGTGAAGGTCGAGAGCAAGGGCTTTCATGATCGTGTGTCGATCCTTCTTCCACTGCGACGTCCGCTTGGCTTTCGTTTTATCAGGCTCCACGTTACCGCCTAAGCCCGCGAGTAAATCAATCTGGACATGGTGACTGGCCTCGAATACCTCGCGCAGCTTGTTGACGCGGTTGAGCATCGCGGTTTTGCGTCGCCTGTCTTCTTCGGGGTCGCCTGTCAGGCCCCATTTGTTAAATCGTTTGCTGTCTGGTTCCATGTGACGAGCGTCGCACACAACCCAAGCGACAGCAAGGAGTCAGGCCCAGCCGTGCAGCCGATACGAGCCGCTGAGGGTCGTGTCCAGATCGGTTGCAGAAAGGTATGCGAGGGCCGTTGCGATGGCCCGGTCGGCATGGTGGCCTTTTCCACCTCCCTGCAACACGAGGTTGCCCGACGACGTACTGGCGAGTTCAAAGCTGGCGATCTCGTTGAGCAAGTCTTGCTTCCCTTCAAGGTCGTGGGCGACGGTGAGCGCGCCGGTCTCTAGGCCGACGGCCATATTTTCCAGAAGCATCGTTTTCGCAATCTTCACGTCCTTACCGCTGCGGGACATGTTCGCGCCTGCGGTCATGACAACGGCGTGATGCTCGATCCCTGCATTGTCCAAGGTGCTGCTGAATGGTGCGCCGAGGCCCGATGCGTCGATGGCGAGGGACCAGTGCGGAATCTGATTGAGACGCCGCGCGAGAAAATCGGCAAGGTCGGTGTAAGAGTATAGCTGGATGGTCTCTTGGAACACGACGGTGCATTTTCGCAATCCCAATTCCTGCTCGAACCCGCGACCCGTGAACTGCGGATAGCATTCGTCTCGGACCACCACGATTGCCGACGGATCGTTACGGCCAAGGTCCATTCCGACGTGGTGTTTCAGCCAGCCGTGAACGACCGTGCCATAGGCCGCGGGGTCGGCGTTCGATGGCAGGACAACGCGCCCGTCTTTCAGAAATTCGTACTGGGTCATGACAGCTCCAATGCGTTGACGTTCGGGTTGCTTGAGTTTTCGAGCGTGTCCCAAGACAAGAGCGGCGTGCCGCTTCCCACAAACTCGCACAGGTGTTCGCGCCGGAATGTGGTGTCTGACATGGTGGCTTTGTCGAAGGCGACTTGGGCCGCGCGTCGTGGGATGTCGATGGACCTCGCCATGATGCGGCGCACCTGCTTGTTGCCGGTCCACGTTTCATAGAAATAGCCGGTGCGCAGGTTCGGCGTAGACAACAGGAAGATGCGACCTGTCTCGCGCCTCATAGGGAAGAAGGCCGTCAGAGCATCGTCGTCGAGGAAGCACGCCTCGTCCGCAATGATAGTGTCCGCCGTCATCCCGCGTGCCTGATCGGTTGCAGGCACAACGATGATCCGGCCACCATGCGATGGGTGCGCCTCAAGTTCCGTCTGCGTCTGGCGCACGATGGGCGGGCAAAAGGGATCTGTGTTCTTGAATTCCAGGATCCGGCGGAACAATTCCGTCGATTGCCGCAGGCTGGGGGCCGTCAAGATCACCGTCTTGCCCTGCGAGAAATCGTCATAGCCGAGACCACCCGCAGAGGTCGATTTGCCCGACTGTCGCCCGCACAAGGCGAGCACCATTCGGTCCGCCTCGTTTAAACGCGGATCGGTGGACAGAAGCGTTTTCTGCCAAGGGTCCGGCTCACCGATAGCCAGACGGAACCGCTCGACCGGATCAAGGCTGACCGTCAGGCCTTGAAGGAAAGACAGAAGGTGCTGGTCCATTGTCATGGGCGTTCAGGACGACCCGGCCACCGCGTCGCGGGTTTCAGCATCCGTCGCGCGGCCAACTCGGACAGGAGTTTGACAACGATGGGCTGCGCGGAATCGAAGTGTTTGCGCACATCGCTCGGGCTTTCGAGATCGACCTTTTCGAGTTGGTTCACGATCCCGACGGCAGCTTTTGCAACTTGGGACGGCATTAAGCAGGCCTCCGGTCATCGACAAGGACGGGTTCCTGAATGACCCCCATAGCGTCCATCTCGTTCAGAAATTCGTGCTTCGCGGCTGGATGGTTGTTGAGCACTTTCAGAATTATCGAACGGAGTTGGATGAACTGTGGGCTTTCGTTCAGGTTCAGATGAATATCCATCTTCTTGTTCAGCTTGCCGTGCAGGTCGGCCAGCGACATGAGGCTCTGACGAAGCTCTTTCAGCGCGCCCAACTGCATCATGCGGTCTTCATCACCCTTGGCGGATTCCAGAAGTGCCTTTAGCTCACGCAGAACCCATTTGAGGTCTTTGTCGGTGTCCTCGCCAAACTCGTTGACGATGGCCGCGTGCTGCATTGCCGTTTTGACCTTGGCGTCGTGCATGGCGGTCGCGAGGATCGCCAGCTTTTCGTCTTCGGGAAGTTGGGTGATGTACCGGGCAACCGACGTATCAGAAATTCCAAGCTCTTTGCCCGCTTGGAACATCGACATGCGCCCAAGAACGATCTCCCGCGTGTAATGCTCCCGCTTTGCATCGGGGAGCATCGCCATTTTGTGCGGCTGAGTTTTCTTGCGCGGCGTGCCTTTCGGCGGACCGCGCTTCTTATGCACAGTCGGCACCGGCCCCTTTCCGGGCACCAGAGTGACCTTATTCATTGGCGACGATCTCAAGCGGCACGCCCTGTTTTTCGGCCAGAGCCTTGGCGTCGCGGTACGCCTTCACGTTTCGCGCATCGGACTTCTTGATTTTGATCGAGTCGCCGGGTTTGCGCCCCTGATACACGCCGTTGCCGTCGAGGCAGGCTTGGTATTGGCTTTCAGCGGCGGCGAGCAGCTTGCTGTGATTGTCGTCCGCTTTCTGCTTCGCGAGCTTGTCCAGAAGCTCGTCGTTCTTGGTGACAACGCCCTTGATCTGCGTTTCAACGGATTCCGTGATTTGGGGAAGGATCGCCTCTGCGATTTTCGGTGCGAGTGCGGCAATCAGGGCTTCTGCTTGCTGGTCGTTATCTGCCATTTCTGGTTCCTCGTGATTGGGGCGGGTCATGCCCAACCCGCCCCGTTTCCATCACAAGACCAGAAGGTTGAGCCTAACTCGCGTTCTGTAGATCGAATATCGGTGCTACGCCGCCGTTGCCGCAACCGGAGTATCAGGTACTCGATATGCGGCTCCATGTTTCTCGACTGTGCCCTTCTCAATCGCTTTGTTCAGGACTGTGCGGACCACGCCGTCGGAGAAGCCGGTTTCGTCAGACAGTTCCTTTACGGTGCGCGGTCGTTCCAGTAGCGCCATGACCTTGGGGCGCGCCTCCATGTATCGAACGCCTTGTCGCTTCGGTTTGACCTTGCGGCGGGTTTGCGCATCGGCACGTGCCTGTTTCTCACGTTCCCAAAGCTCGCGGGCCTCTGTGACGTGGTTCAGGGAACCACGCCCCTCGTAAACGTCGAGCGCCCTCGTATCGCCCTCCAAGACGCGCACAACACGTGACCGAACGTCGTCACCGTTGAACCCGATGGCGTCGCAAAGCTCCGTTCGCCGCTTCGCCCACGCGCCCGAATGGTCGGTCAGAAACCGCAAGGCTTCGTATCTCGACTTTCTCCCCTCAGCTTTATTGGACGCCAGCGTGGTGGGGCCAAACAGGTCCAAGATCGCGCGAGACAGGACGGCGTAGATCAGGAGTTCTTCGGGCGGCGTTCGTGAATTGTGCTGGCCAAAGTCGGGGTCGGTGAGCATCACGCAACCCCAGGCATCGGCAGCACGTTGTCATCCTCGTCGATAAGGTCGCGTTCATCGTCGAGGGCGCGGTTCACGTCCATTAGTTCGCCCTTCTTGAGGTTCATCAGGAAGGTATCGTGCGAGATCGCGCCAGCGGTGTATGCCTTGAGCAGGGCCGTGAGAATGGCCGGGTCCATCTGCGCGGTCACGAAGTCACGGTGCAGTTTGAAGACAACTTCGTCTGCGGTGCCGGGACGGGTCCATTCAGCGGCAAGGCGCAGGAGTTTCGTCAGACCGGCTTCGACCATGTTGACGCTGCTGTGAAGCAGGGAGAGTTCAGAGCGATGGCGCAGACGGGCCGTGTCGGTCGTCTCGTTGCGGCCTTTGCCGTCATAGACCATCCGTGCGCCAAGCGTCGCCATTTGGGCCGTGAGATCGTCGAGGGCCGTCTTTTGGGCGGCGATGCCAGCGCCCGTAAACTCGAGCATCCCTGCTTGCGCACCCTGAGGCAGAACCCAGAACGCACCGCTGCCGATTTGCCGCGGCTTGTTCTTCTCGTTGATCGCCCCGGCGACCCAAGGCGTCGGTTGGGACGTCAGGTAGAGCGACCAGTAGTAGTCGGCACTCACGCGCCAGTGCGCGAGGTTGACGTTCACGAGGTCGAGGAACGGAGGCTTTTCAACGTCGGCTTTCAGGTTGTAGGGCGACACGATCGCCGCCGGAATGTCGAACATGGGCGAGCCGTCGATTGTCGGCGTGATGTCTTCACCGATTTGCACCTCTTCAACGGTCTGAATGTCAGGGCCGTTGCGCTGCGATTTGACGTGGTAGCGTTTGACCGTATAGGCCGGGTCGAGTGTCAGGACGAGGTGCTGCTCGACGCCCGTGTCTTCAAGGTCGTGGTTGGTCTCGTGCAGCCGCAGGTAAGTCAGCTTTTGACGCCCGCCGACAAGTTCCTCTTTCCAGTCCAAGATCGACTCTGCGTCGAAGGTGGAAATGAACGGCGCAGAGCCGGGGGCCGCGCCGTCGGTCGGGTAGTCGAGCAGCATCGCATACCGACCAAGGGACAGGACTTCGCGCAGGGCGCTTTCCAGAAGCACGTCGAGCGAATGCCCCTCGAAGGTTGCCGCATCGCGCATTCCGGCGATCCGCTCGGGCAATTCCAAGACTGGCGCGTTCCGGGTGACAGCGCCGACCATACCGCGCAAGGTGCGCTCGGCAACCGCATAGAAGGATGAACCCTGAACATAGCGGGTGTATTGGGCAGTGGTCATACCTTCGGGTTCGGGCAGGTATCGAGCGCCTGCGTTTTTCAGGCGGTCTTCGCCAGCGATCACATCGCGGATTTTGTCATAGGCTTGGCGTTGCTCCTGATACGTGCGGTGCTTGATCTTGGTCATGTGCGCACCCCGCGCACGATCAGGGGCCACGGGATGTCGAAGTGGGCCGCATTGGCGACAACACGGATGCGGACGCCTTCGGGCGTTCGGTCAGCGATCACGCCCATGAGTTCGGCGCGCGGATGCAGGTCGTCGGATTTCGCGGCGGCGATGATCAATTGGTGGAGATCATCAGGAGGCAGCGGCACGTCCATGTGGAAGGCCGTGTGAATGTCTTCACCCAAGAGGCGGGAGCCGTGAGGCGTCGGCTGGATTGTGACGTGCAGGGGCATTCGATTTACTTTCTCTGTTTAGGTGTCGGCGGACAGGTGCGGGCTACCCGCCGACTTGCGAGCATAGTGAGAACATATCAGGAACGCGCGGCGGGCGTTCCCGGAGTTTCAGGTAGCGGACTGCGAAAAGCAGGTGGCGCGTATTGGCGGTTTGCGCAGGCTTGCAGAGCGCGTCAGAGACGGGCGGTTGTGGGGTATCGGGCATGACGGTGGGGCGCATGGGCAGGAACGCGTTGCTCGGGCGGTTTCGCTGCGGCTTTGATGCGGTGGCGGGGCACAGGGGGGATGTGCCCTGCGGGCGCGGTGGGAAAATCGTGGATTTGTGATCTTCTAAATGCGCCCGGGTCCGGGGATCGACGGCAGAGAAAGGGGGTGGTCGAGGCTAAATCGACGAAAACCTTGTAACATGCGGTGCGTTACAAGTCGCGAACGCAGAATGATGCTTTAAGTTCAATGAGTTGATTGGCTTGACCCACTGATAACCTATCAGTTGGGCTTGAGAGACGCCTCAAGGGGACGTCTTTCTGACAGGAGACAGGGCGACAGTGATGCACTGCATTGCGCGCGCGTGCGTATATGCAAGAAAATAATGATGCGAATGACCGCCTAAGTGCATCATTATTTTAATACAGATATATGTGCGCGCGCGAATAGACGCATCAAGAATACCGAGCGTCCTGCCTCAACGCCCCTGCCCCTATAACTCCCTTATCGTCACCTGCCATTACAGTCGGATACCGCCGCCCGCTGCCTGTATGATGCCACGCATCAACACCGCAACAGAGAGCACGTCTGACGTTCCCGAACCCAATCAAGAAGGATGACCCGAATGCCTTTTGACTTCCCACCGCGCACACCGCACATGGCTAAATACCTCGACGAGATAATTGCTGACGCGCAATCACGCTTCCAGCATTCCAAGCCCCAAAAACGGCCGGAGCTTGTGCGCGCTTGGATTTCGAACAATGTCCGAGGCGCAACGGCGCGTGCCGCCATGCTGCGCCTCGACGCTATCAGCTAATCGTGTAAGGCCCTCTTGGGCACTGTGGATCGTCCTGCTCAATCGGCTGCACAACATCTCTGAGCAGTTCACGGGGCGTTTCCACAGTGCCATCAACCATGGCAAATCCGAGCTTGATCGCCTTATCTCTGACTTCCGCATCGACGCGTGTGTCTAGATCGTCCGCATCACGCCACCGCCAGACGTATTCTGCGTATTCGTCAACGCGACGACCATCGACGTACTTCTTGGTCTTGTCGCGCAGGATTTCTTCGCCTTCCATTGCGTGGCGGGCATCACGCTTTACTTTGATCCTGACAACGCGCTCCGGTCCCGACAAGCATCGCAAAAACGGGTCCCATGCCTCGTGGCGTTCGAACTCGCAATCTGCCACCCATGCTGTCACCAGATAGTCGTCACAGAAGTTTGCAACTCCCAGTCGCCGACTTACTCGATCAGGTTTTGGGTCGTCAGGACGATAACGCGACCAACCGGCTTCCAGCCGCTCCTGATACTCGGGCAACCAATCGCTCTCTTCCATTTCCGTGAATGTGAATTGCTCTTGATCTGGTTTGGCCGGGTCAAACGAATTGTGCCCAGAATACTTGATGAAGTCATATTGCTTGAGACGCTTGAACTCGGCCCTTGCCGCGATTTCGCCTTCCTTGTCGAGCACATCCTTGACCCAAGTATCTATCATCTCCCGCGCGTGTTTCTTCTCGCGCAGTCGATGCTCCCAAGCGTCAAGGGCTTTCAGAGCTTTGTCACGCCATTCTACCGCGCGTTCGCGGACCTGCGGCCATGCTCTGGGTGTGCCTTCGCGTGAAAGTTGCGCCTGCCATGACGCGGGCTTGACCAAATCGGCCAGACCGAGGGTTTCATACCACCAGACGTTGGAGGCGTATTCGAGCGCCACCTTCCTGAACTCGTCGAACGTCTCAGGGATCGCGGGAGGTTCACAGTACGCCCTTGGCTCCTCGTCGATGGCACAATGCAAACCGACCAGCGTCTCAAATGTCGGGACACGCACCGTTTCACCTTTCAACCCGGCCCGTAGTGTCTCGTATGTCACTTTCTTCTGGATGCGCGGATGGTCCAGCGCGAACTTTTGTCCAGCCTCAACTGCTTTCGTGATCGACCCACGAAACACCCGCAGCACCTCGTCGCCGTCGGTGAATTGCTCGACGTCTTGTTTTGCCTCCTGATACTTCATCACCGATTCTCCTCGAGCCATGCGACCACGTCGTCGCGAAGGTATCGCACAACTCGGCAATTGGGCTGTGAATATGACGGTCCGAAACCGTCTTTGCGCCAGCGAAGCATCGTTTCATCAGACACGCCAAGAAACTCGGCGGCTTCGGCACTGGTCATTACCAGAGGTGGATTTGAACGGATCAAGTCCGCCCGGAGAGAGTCAATTTGTGACGCGATTTGGTCAATGGTCATGATTATAGGTCCTGTGATTGGAACCCACATGACCGAACCGCGTCTCCCGCTTCCTGAGTGGCAATGCCACTACTCTCACGCGTCGGCCTCACACCTATCCGGGTCACTACCTATAGGCATGGAGGTATTGGTGACTTCAATTTAGGCGGTGTTTCGGCGCAATTCAACAACGGAAGAAGGTGCTGCCTGAATTCGCTTTCTGATCGCCGCCGCAATCGCATTTGCCGCTGCCTTTTGTTCTTCATATGTCGGTTCGCCATAGTGGCCGAGCATCCGCAGGTCATTGTCGGTCATGGTCTGCTGCGCAAGCCACCTGTGAACGTGACGCGGCGCAACTTCCCGCGCAACGGTCATCCAGAAGTGGCGCATGTCACCCGGCTTCGTCAGAGGCAGTTTGTCCAGCACGTCTAGGTGGCCGCGAGCATCCCGGCGCACGACACGCGACGGGAACACCCAGTCGCAGTCATCATACCGAATTTCGTGAAGGCGTTTAAACAGCCAGAACACATCGTCCGCGAGAACGATGGTGCGCTCAACCTCCTGACGCTTGAGCCTGTCGAAGGTCACAACACCGGCGTCGAGATCAACTTGGTCCCACGTCAATGCGCGCAGCCCACGGCCACGGAAGCCCGTATACCAAGTGATCTTCCAACACAGGCGGATATGCTCATTATGGATTGCTTCGATCTCGTCCCAGCGATCCGCCCACGGGACATGCATGTCGAGTTTACCTGTCTCGACGCGCGACCGCATCTTGGTGCCTTCCAGAAGCGACGGGATCGGCAGGGCAAGTGCGCAGAGCTTGTTGATGAAGCGAACTGTGGCCCCGGCCACCGTTGCCGCAACATGGGCAGCGTTCGGGCGCGTGATCTGCACTGCATTCAGGTACTGATTGATCTCAAGGATCGGCAGCTTGTCCACATGCACGTCGGCCCACTGCGCCAGATGCTTGTTGAACGTCGCGCGGTAGTCTTTGGCAGTTGTCTTCATCATCCGCGCCTTGCCCGACTGCCTGCTTGTCGTGCGGTGTTCAATGAATTGTTCAAGCGCCTCGCGAAAGGTCGGCAGCGCGTTGGCCTGCTCGTCGGCCTCCTTCGCCCGTGTCTCGGCCTTGTTCAAGACGTCGCCTGACACGATGCCATGCGCGACAAGGCCGCGCTGATCCTTCGCCCATTTGCAGTGCGTCACCTTCGAAGCCCATTGGGCGAGCTTGACCGAGCGCACTTTGTTCGCTGTCGGGTCCCACTTGTTGACGTACCAAGTCTTGACGCCGGTCTTTGTCACACAAAGGCGCAAGCCTTTCTGCTCGGGGTCCGTGTACCACACAGTCTTGTCCGGCGTCGGAATCGCGCCGACATTGGTGTCGGTGAATTTGATATGGGGCATGTTGAAATCCTTGTAATGGCCTTCGCGTTACAAGGTTCATGTTATGTTCTAACCAAACTCAAACCCAACCACAGATTGCGTAAGCACCTCATTTCGTTGAGGTAATTGCTTTTAAAATCGGTGTTTAGCTGGTGTTTTAGTGGTGCCCCCACACGGACTCGAACCGCGGACCTACTGATTACAAATCAGTTGCTCTACCAGCTGAGCTATAGGGGCAAGCCTTTGAAAACAAGTGTGTTTCCGCGGCCACTGCAATCTCGACGGTCACCATCATTTCATTGCCATGCAATGGAACATGAATGACTCGACGGTCATCCCGAGGGCGTTTAAAGGATTGGCGAACAAAGCGCAATCCGTCACAACCTGCTCGAGTCCTGTTTTTCCTCGGGCCAGTTGCGTTAGTTCTTTCTGCTCGAACCCGACACGATGTGGCATCCTGCGGTCATGCGGCAGTTTCGAACGGCGTGTTGATGAGCCCGATTTCGCCCCTGACGCCGGGTTGCTTGTGGTGAACGCGACCGGGTTTGATTGTTCGGATCGTCTCTATTCCGCTCAGAATCGCTTTGGCTGTTCGCAATCCGCGGAAACCTTGACGGTATCCGGGAAGCCGTTTCATCGCGGCGTGATCGCCTCCTGTTCTGTTGTTGCCCCATTTTCCGTCAATCCGCCGGATGTCTGGCGTCAGACACCGTGGGACCAAATATCAGCCCTGGTCTTCTGCGGGTGCCGTGCCTCTTAGGAGGGGCAGCGGCTCTTTGAAGGTCAATGTCCGATACGGGAACGGGATCTCAATACCGGCGTCATCCAGGGCGCGCTTGACCTTTGACACGACTTGATCGCGAGACTCGCGGACTTCGACCGGCTTTGATCCGGTCCACCATGTGACTTCAAAATTGATTGAGGAATCTCCGAACTCTTGCGCAAAAATCTGGATGGGCTTGTTGTCTTGATCCACGCTTTCGCAAGCTTCGACAGCACGACGAATTACGTCCCGCGCGTCATCCACATCCACATCGTATGCAACACCGCAGGTGACAGTCATTCGCCGCACTGGCTGGTCAGTACGAATGATCACCGGATTCTTGAAGAGAATGGAATTTGGCACAATCACCAATTGCCCGTCGGTCTGACGTATATGGCTTTCACGGATCGCAATTTGATCAACTTCGCCTTCAATGCCTTCGCACTCGATGAAATCGCCAATGCGCATCTCGCGCCGAAACAGGATGATGATCCCGGCGAGAAAATTCTCGAAAACGTCCTTGAAAGCAAAGCCGATGGCAACGGAGCCCAGTCCAAGGCCAGCCAAGATACTGGCAGGTGTCAGTCCGGGAAAAACGATCACCGCAGCGATCATGAGGCCTATCACCCAGACCAGGATCGACATCAATAGGGTGAACAGCTCCTTGAGGCTTTGCCGAAGCTTGGTTCGTGCCAAAACACGCCTCACTGAAAAAGTCGCTGCTTTGCTCAGGCCGACCGTGAGAAGCAAGATGACAAAAGCGACAACAATATGAGGGAACATTTCGATTGTTGCGCGTGCAATTTCTCGTAGCTGATCCAACAGAATATTGACGGGTTCCAACGGGTTTCTCCTTCGCGTCTTGTCGCAGTTTCACGTACCAGGGCACTGGGCATTCTAGCGCGTTGATCGACCGAAATCAGATCTTGCGGTACAGTTCTTATTTTCCGGGCCGCCGTGACCAAGTGCCGGGAAATGCAAGAATGCTTGGTCGATCATGATGTTGAAGCGCAGTAACACAAGCGCATGACCATGCTGGCAAGCATTTTGACCTTTGGGGCGCTGGCGACAGGTGTGATCCTCTGGTTGCTCTGATCCGAAAATTCCTGGCAGCGTCTGTTAGTCCGGTTCGACTATTTCGTCGCGAACCTGCCCCCATGCCATGAGCGTGAAAATCACCGTACCCCCCATGATGTTTCCGGCGAGGACGGGCAGGAAAAAGCCGAAAACAGCATCGTAAAAACTGAGATTCCCGGTCACAGCGAGCAATCCCATTTCGACGGAACCGGCAACAACATGGGTGAAATCTCCGGCCGCAATGAGCCACGTGAATACAAGAATAATCAGGAATGAAGCACTTTCCAGCTGTGGCAACATCCAGACTATCGCCGCGATCAGAATCCCCGCGGGGATGGCCCTCATGAAACTTTCACCAGCGGGCATACCTACTGCATGCTCGGACAGAGACATCAAGGCTGGCATCAACTCAGGAGGGATTGCCGCGGTGTGCGCAAACATGGTTGCGATGGCAAAGGCCCCAACGACATTTGCCGCAAGAACGATCCCCCAGAGCCGGCAGACGCTGCCGAACATCTTCAAAGAAGGCTTGACCATAAACGGAAGGACAGTGGTGATCGTATTTTCCGTAAAAAGCTGCATCCGCCCGAGGATCACAAGCAGGAATCCAAGGCTATAACCAAGGTTCTCAATCAGATAGCTACTTGACGCATCTGGAAGATAGGTACGAAAAATCGCTTCGCCCAGTACGGAGAAACTGATCATGATGCCAGCGGCAATACCAGACCAGATCAGTGACCGAGTCGGTCGAGCCAGCTCTTCTTCACCGTCTCTTCTGATGACTTCGTAGATGAGACGAGGCGACAGCTTGGCTGCGTCTTCCACATCCTGTTCGTCAGACTGTCGATCGAGTGCAGATCGGGCCCCGTTCCTGCGCTTTTCGGCCATCATTTGCAGCAACTTTTCCTATCAGTCAGCAGTTTCAGATTTCATGCGGGCACGCGCTTATCTTAGAGACAAGAGGAAGTTACGACAGCACAGCAAGAAAATTTGGCGCCCGGTGGCGCACAAGCTAGGGCCGCTGGTACAGCGGGATGGTAGACAAGGACATTTTAGCTGATCCGTTTTGCACGTCCCGCGCATGGGAGATGTAGATCAGTGTCTCGTTCTCGGCATCAAAGATCCGCTTTACTCTCAGGGACTTCCAGATAACTGAACGACGCTCGGAAAAGACGCTCTCGCCTTCGTCGGACCGATCGATAGGACCCACAGTGATTTCGCCGGTCTGGCGACAGGAGATGGACGAGTTGGAGGGGTCTTCGAACCAGTTTCCCTTTTGGAGACGGTCGATCAGCCCGCGTTCAAAATAGGCAACATGACAAGTTACACCATCAACCTTGGGATCTGCGAACGCCTCGATGATGATGTCATTGCCCAGCCAATCGACGTCAACATTTCCAACTTTCTCCGCCTGAGCAAGCGAAACGCTCATCAGCAAGCTGAAGAGCGCTGCGGGACCGAGGCCCCGATTGCGATAAGCCAGTTCGCCAAAAGCGATCATCTCAAACCCAGCAGTCCAAGGACAAACAGAACGACAACGACAACACCGATAATGTAGAAGACACGATTCATGTATCTCTCCTGTTTTGTTGGTTTGCTTGCATTTGCAGCAGGCATTGTTGATGAGGGCCGCCCCGGCGGGGCGCCCCCCCCCTGTATCAGGAGTGTTCACTCAGGAAGTCGTCAACCTCCTTCTTGGCCTCTGCTTTGGTTTTCCCGTATTTCGCCTGGAGTTTGCCTTCCAGCGCTTCACGGTTGCCATCCATTTCAGCCAGTTCATCGTCGGTCAGATCGCCCCATTTGGCTTTGATCTTGCCGGACATCTCTTTCCACTTTCCTTCAACTTGATCCCAGTTCATGGGTTCTCCTTTCGATATAAAGACAACATTAGGTCAAAGACCAAGGTTGTCGACGGGTCGTTTCAAAACTTCCGCTCGGGCGCGGCGGATCAAGCGGCCTTCGTGCCGGCGCTCAGGTCTTGCGGCGAATCATCCGCGCCGCTGCAATCAAAAGACATGCCCCGGCAGCGGCGACGATCAGCTGCCCGATCCAGCAACCACGCGTCGTTTCAGGCACTGCAAAAGCAGCGCGTTCAGCACAACGGCACCCAGTATCCCGAACACGATGTCGCGCGATAACCCCATGTTCGATTTCATGATCACTTCAGCGATCCAACCTGCAAGCGCGCCGATGATCATTGGGCCGACGATACCTATTCCAGTCATCTTTCACCTTTAATATCGGCCCAATGATCACGCGGAGCCACCTTTTGTGGCTTCTTGTGCGTATCGCGGAAGAGAGCACATGCTCCCCTCCGCGACGTTTCAGTTCTTGTAGGTCGGCTGTGCTTCCAGCGCCTCCTGCGAAGCGTCGATGTAAACCTGCACGTCGTCGCCGCCGTCTTTGCGCAGGATCGTCAGTTCGTCAAAGGTTACCGCAACCGGCTTTTCCCCAATGCCAAGGAACCCGCCGACGTCGATGATCGCGCGGTCGATGGCCCCTTTGTCGTCCAAAAGAAGCGCACGGACTTCACCAACATCCTCGTCGCCAACCCCATAGACCCGCGCGCCGGTGAGCATCTCTGCGGTCAGTTCGGACCGCTCGGTCTTGGCATAGCCATCACGCTTGACGTCGGGCGGCATCAGCATCGTACGTTTGGATCCTGTTTCGGCGTCCATATCTGCTGTTTTCATGCTCCCGGAAAAACTTGGCGCGGCTTCAAGCGCGGCACTGGAGGATTTGATGACAAGGAAGACATCATCGGCGTCATCGGCTTCACGCATGACATGGATCTGCTCCATTTCCATGGCGACATCCTTTTCGCCAAGCCCAAGAAAGCCGCCAACTCCGACGATCACGGCACGGACAGTGCCATCATTTGAGATCACGAGCTCATTGATCTCACCGATGTCGTCCCATTCGGTCTGTGCGTCCGGAGCCAAATCGGCCGTTGGGTCAACATCGTCCTCACTGCTATAGACACGCATACCGATGAACTCGGAGGCCAAAAAATCACTGTCGGCGACAGAGTAGTCCAAAAAGTTGGCCATAGGCCCATCCGCAAATGCCGAAGTTGCCATGGTCAGGCATGCGGCAGTCGTCATCATGAGTGTTTTCATTTGATCGTCTTCCCTTCGTTGCGGCGCTACGGCTTGATGCCGATCATGTGCGCCCGGTTTTTACGTCTGCAACTCGTGTCTGTTCGTTGCGGAGAATTTGGGACCACATCGAATGACTGTGACCCGAGAAGGTCATTGGGAGCGCAGAGCCGGTGTTTGTCTTAACCGATGAGGGAAACCGCGCAGTATCCTATGACATACCAAGAGCAACTTTCGCGTGGGCATACCCTTACGTCATTTCAGGTGGGAACAGGTTTTCGGGTCCAGACTATCGGCAGGGCCAAATCCGTCGGGCCAGGCCGGACCTCCCGGCCCCACGCGAAAGCGTTCGCCCGGCGGGCGCGGCCTATTCTGATCCCGGAATAGACACCCCACCCAGATCAACGGGGGGCGCGATGAGCGCGCCTCCCACCCTCGATGCACTTATGAAAGCAGAACAGATGAAATCGAAATCATTCAAAGTTGGCCGCAGCGCAAAAACTGGCCGTTTCACTACGGTCAAGAAGGCGACTCAGCGCAAATCCACCCACGTGGTGGAGACGATCAAGAAGAAGTAGGGCGCACCAATTGAAATAGCCGTGTCCCGTTCAGGGGTACGGCAATCCATGGGAGAGCAAAATAGTAGAATACACCAACTTGCCGCCCGAGGCGGCTGAGCTGATTCAGCGTCAGTATGATATCGACCGCGCGGAAGCCGGCAGAAGGCCCCTATCTCAAGGTTCCGCTACCGGGGCGACCAGATTGAGAGCCGCTGGGCTGCGATGGAAGAGCTGGACACGATGCGCCGGATCATCGACGCGATGCCCGAGTTGGTGGCGCGCCGCCTCGAAACCATCTGGTGCGATTCAAACGCCGGGGCCTGCTACACGGTGACCATTCGGCCCGGCCTCTGGGTGCCAGACCTCCGGTGGGCAATCGCTGACGCTGTGATGGAGGCCGGGGGGGGGGGACACAACGGCATCATGGTCGAGACGGACGGCGGCAACGGCTGTCACATCGACCCGGACTGGGGGTGAGGAGGTGTGAATCGGTCTGGGGTAGCGCCGGTGTAACGCAGCGCTGCGGCGCCGCCGGTCCCGTAAATTCTTGATATTGTGGGGTGGGTNACGGCGGCAACGGCTGTCACATCGACCCGGACTGGGGGTGAGGAGGTGTGAATCGGTCTGGGGTAGCGCCGGTGTAACGCAGCGCTGCGGCGCCGCCGGTCCCGTAAATTCTTGATATTGTGGGGTGGGTGGTGCTGCTGGAGAGAATTGAACTCTCGACCTCTCCCTTACCAAGGGAGTGCTCTACCTCTGAGCTACAGCAGCGCCGTGCGCGCGTCATTAGACGCAATCGGGGTATCGTGCAAGGGCAATCTGGACCCTTTTACGGTGCTGCGATACAGAGGGGCATGACGGACAAGACACCTCCCCGCCGAGACAGGACGCAGAGCCAGAGCCGGGATGAGCGGCTTAAGGCCGCTCTCAAGGCAAATATGGCGCGCCGCAAGGCACAGGCGCGTGCCCGTGCAGCGGAATCGGGCGGCAAGAAAGACAAGGATTAGAGCAGATGGATTCCATAGTGGTGACGGGGAACGGGCCTTTGTCCGGTCAGATCCCGATTGCAGGGGCCAAGAACGCCTGCCTGACATTGATGCCGGCAACCTTGCTGAGCGATGAACCGCTGACCCTGACCAACGCACCGCGTCTCAGCGACATCCGCACCATGACCGACTTGCTGGGCTCGTTGGGGGCCGAGGTCAGCGAGTTGCAGGATGGGCAGGTGCTGGCAATGTCCAGCCACGACCTGAACAACCACACGGCGGATTACGACATCGTGCGCAAGATGCGCGCGTCGATCCTGGTACTGGGACCGATGCTGGCGCGGGACGGACACGCCATCGTATCGCTGCCGGGCGGTTGTGCCATCGGCGCCCGGCCGGTCGATCTGCACCTGAAGGCACTTGAGGCGCTGGGGGCAGAGCTGGAACTGAAGGACGGCTATGTGCATGCCCGCGCGCCAGGCGGATTGAAGGGCGGCACAATAGATTTTCCCTTTGTGTCTGTCGGGGCGACGGAAAATGCGCTGATGGCGGCCACGCTGGCCAAGGGCACCACGGTGATCCGCAATGCCGCGCGCGAACCGGAGATCGTCGATCTGGCCCATTGCCTGCAGAAGATGGGCGCTCAGATCGAGGGCGAGGGCACCGATACGATCACCGTGCAGGGGGTGGACCGGCTGCATGGCGCGACCCATCCCGTGGTCACCGACCGGATCGAGCTGGGCACCTATATGCTGGCCCCGGCGATCTGTGGCGGCGAGGTCGAATTGCTGGGCGGACGCCGGGACCTGGTTGGCGCGTTCTGCGAGAAACTGGACGAGGCCGGCATCGATATACGCGAGACCGAACAGGGGCTGGCGGTAAAGCGGCGCAGCGATCATGTGCGCGCGGTCGATGTCACGACCGAACCCTTTCCGGGCTTTCCCACCGATCTGCAGGCCCAGATGATGGCGCTAATGTGCACAGCGGACGGGGTTTCGGTACTGGAAGAGAAGATTTTCGAAAACCGGTTCATGCATGCGCCGGAACTGTTGCGCATGGGCGCACGGATCGAGGTGCATGGCGGTCATGCCACGGTCACCGGCGTCAAGCGGCTGAAGGGCGCGCGGGTCATGGCGACCGATCTGCGGGCCTCGGTTTCGCTGATCCTGGCCGGATTGGCTGCCGATGGCGAGACCACGGTCAGCCGCGTCTATCATCTGGATCGCGGATATGAACATGTTGTGCGCAAACTCGAAGGAGTGGGTGCCAGAATCGAACGGATCAAGAGCCAGTGACCAGAGACGCAACATTCCAGGACGGGGCCGAGGCGCCGCTGAATCTGGGCGCCATGGATGCGGACGACCTGCGGGTCGTGTCGGCGCTGGTGCAGGATTCGGTTTTTCCGATCACCGAGATGACCTGGCAGGCGCAGCAGCGGCGCTTTGCCCTGCTGCTGAATCGGTTCCGCTGGGAGGATGCGCCCGCGGCGCGCCAGCGCGGTCGCCCGGTCGAGCGGGTGCAATCCCTGCTTGTGGTTGACAATGTGCTGAGCGTTGCCTCGCAGGGCATCGACCGGCGGGATGCCGATACCGTTCTGTCGCTGCTGTCGGTGACGTTTGAGCCGGATCAGGACGGCGCCGGGCAGGTTCTGTTGACACTGGCCGGGGATGGCGCCGTGCGGCTAACGACCGAAGCGTTGGAAGTCACGCTAAAGGATGTGACCCGCCCCTATCAGGCGCCGTCCGGAAAGGCTCCGGACCATCCGGCCTGATCGTCAGGCCATCCAACTGCCAAGGAATCGCCGTGGCAACGTGGATTCAGGCCCACTTTGCGGGACAGAGCGTGAATGCGCCGCGGTTCTGGGACCGCCGCCTGCATTTGTGTCAGAGAAAACCTGTTGCGCTATGCACCGAGTTCCTTGCTTTCCCGCTGAATGGACCATTCGATCAGTTGCAGCCATAGCTTGCGCACCAGGTTCGGATCCAATCCTTCTTTGCAAGCGGTGGCGCTGACCTTGTCCAATACCTCTGCCACCCGATCTGTCGTTCGGGCTGGTAAGCGTTCAACCTTTTTGAGGTCTACGGCCCGGTCGATATAGCGGCTTCGGGTGACCAGCAAGTTGATGAGTTCAACGTCGATTGCATCGATTTGCACGCGAAGTTCCGCCATGGACTTGCAGGCTTTGGGGTCGAGAATTTTTTTCATACTGGCTTTGCGCATTATGTTGTTGAAAGGGATTTTCCTAGCCAAGAAGCCGACAGAGGTGACGTAGGGCGCGTTTCGACCGCTCTTCGCAAAAGGACCGTGAAGGACTTGGAAGGCGTCCAATGACGCGTCTGATCTGCTGGTCGCCGATCAGAAGGTCAAGGTAGAGTCCTGCGGCTTCGCCGGCGTCTTTAAAGTCAAGACGCCCCTCATTTCTGGCGCGCAGCAACACTTTTTCCAGCAACGGAAACACCGCCTCGCGCCCTGCCGTCGACAATGTCGCACCAAGTTCGCCGCTGCTGTCCGAGGCTGCAGCCCGGTTCAGGGCCACGGCCCTGTCGCCGGTCAGCAGAGCGAGCAGTTTCGGACCAAGCGTGTCCAGAATCGAAAGTGAATCGTGATCGGTTTTCAGCTCGGATTCCAGATGGTTCTTCACTTCCTCTGCATTCCGTGTGACGAGCGCCTTAAACAGGCCCTGCTTGTCGCCGTACCAGTTGTACAGCGTTTCATTCGAGGCACGTGCCTGTCTTGCAATGCCCAGCATCGACGTGCCGCCATATCCCTTGGCCTCCAGCACTTCATAGGCCGCAGCCTCGATCTGCCGTTGGCGGAGTGATCGGTTTTCTTCCCGCAATTTTTCTCTCCAGATTGTTGACTGTAACCGTAACAGTAATTACGGATGTCCTCAACCGTAATTTAAAATACGCTTTTGGAGAATCAGATGACCCAACATGACCGTTACGCCCTGGCCGCACTTGCGACGCTGATATTGCTGCAAACAATCATGCTTTCGGCGCTCTATGCGGGAATCAGACCGCATCCGCCGGCGGCCACAGTCTTGTTTGGCATCGCCCCGTTCCTTGGCGCCTCGGTGTCTGTCGCCCTGTCCGCGATTATCGTGCAGCCCCTCGCGACCCCTGTCGGAAGGAGCCTGAGTGTTCTGGCGGCGCTGATGGCGTTGGTGTCGTTCGGGCCGCAGAAATACTTTGATGCACAGTTTGGTCTGATCTGGCCCGCCGTTGTCTTCGGTCAATTTGCGACCCTGGTGATCTTTGTCCGGGTCCTGAATGCTGCCCGCCAGAAGGACGAGATCGGCCGGATGGCTGCGTCCTGCACTGGACGGACCTGATGGCCCGCCTGCTCTTGCCGCTGTCCTTGCTCTCGCTTCTGAGCGTCGGCGCCATCTTCGGCTTCTTCTACGCCTGGGTCTGTTCCACGATGTGGGGGCTGGATCAGGCCGATCCGCAGGTGGCGATTGCCGCGATGCAGGCGATGAATGCTTCGGTGCGCAATGCCGTCTTTGCCCCGGCGTTTTTCGGCACGCCGGTGGTACTGTGGGTCACGGCAACTGTTGCCGCGCGTGCCGGGGCGGGGCGTGCGGGGGTGTGGTTTGCACTGGCCGGAGCGGTCTATCTGGTCGGCGGCCTGAGCCTGACAATGCGCTTCAACGTGCCGATGAACGAAGCGCTGGCGCAGATCGTGCTGCCGCTGACAGACGACGCGGCGGCGCGCATCTGGGCCGAGTATTCGCCCACATGGCAATTCTGGAACCAGGTCCGGACCGTTGCCTCTGGGGGAGCCCTGTGTCTGGCCGGTCTGGGTTTGATGGCCGTGCCGCGGCGCGGTGCATAAATCTTGAGGCTCTCCGAGCTTGCGGATATGTCAGCCGCCAAAGGAGAGCTTTATGCCCCAGTTTCTGGATACCGCGTCGCCCGATTTCGAACCCGCCTTTGTCGCCTTGCTGAATGCAAAACGCGAAGACAGCCCCGACGTGGATGCCGCCGTGGCGGCAATCATCGCCGATGTACGTGCCCGGGGGGACGCGGCGGTGGTCGAGCTGACGGCCAGGTTCGACCGGCTGGACCTGACCCCGGAGCGGCTGGCCATTGAGGCCGACGAGATCGCCGCTGCCGTCTGTCAGATTGCGGACGAAGACCGGATCGCACTGGAGCTGGCCGCCGAACGCATCCGCGCCTATCATGTGCGGCAGATGCCCGAAAATACGGTATGGACCGATCCGGACGGGGCCACGCTGGGCTGGCGCTGGACACCGGTCACGGCGGCCGGGCTTTACGTACCGGGGGGCCTGGCGTCCTATCCGTCCTCGGTTCTGATGAACGCCATTCCCGCCAAGGTGGCTGGCGTGGGGCGGCTGGCGATCACCGTTCCGACGCCGGATGGGGTGATAAACCCGCTGGTGTTGCTGGCGGCACAGATCGCCGGGGTGGACGAAATATTTCGCATCGGCGGCGCGCAGGCGGTGGCGGCGCTGGCCTACGGCACCGAAACCATCGCGCCGGTGGACAAGATCACCGGCCCGGGCAACGCCTATGTCGCCGCCGCCAAGCGCAGGGTCTTCGGCAAGGTCGGCATCGACATGATCGCCGGGCCGTCCGAGATTCTGGTGATTGCCGATGCCGACAACGATCCGGACTGGATCGCGCTGGACTTGCTCAGCCAGGCGGAACATGACGAAAGCGCGCAATCGCTGCTGATCACCGATGACGCCGATTTCGGTCGCGCGGTGGCGGTGGCCGTCGAAAAACGTCTGCAGACGCTGCAGCGTTCGGCCATCGCCGGAGCCAGTTGGCGCGATTATGGGGCGGTGATCACCGTGCGCGATCTGGATCAGGCGGCAGAGCTGTCCAACCGGATCGCCCCGGAACATCTGGAACTGTGCGTGGCCGATGCCGAAGGGCTTGCGGCCAAAACCACCCATGCCGGAGCGATCTTTTTGGGACAGTGGACGCCCGAAGCCATCGGTGATTATGTCGGCGGTCCCAACCACGTGCTGCCCACCGCGCGGTCGGCCCGGTTCTCGTCGGGTCTGTCGGTGCTGGATTTCCTGAAACGCACCACACTGGCGCGGATGTCGCCCGAAGCGCTGCGGGCCATCGGCCCGGCCGCGGAACGGCTGGCCCGATCCGAAAGCCTGCAGGCGCATGGCCTGTCCGTCACCGCGCGGCTGCGCAAGCTGAACGGCTAGGCGCGGCCGTCCGTTCGTGACGGCGGAATCCGACCCGGGCGACCGGGCCGGATTTGGCCGGCCGCGCAAAGGGCGATGCGCCCTTTGCGCGCAGCGGATTGCAGCGCCGCCGCAGGCGCGGTAAGCGTGACGCAACCGCCAGAGGACAAGCCCGAATGAGCCATATTGCCCACATCGCCCTGGATGACGCCGGTTTGCCGACGCCCACGCCCGAGATCGAACAGGAGCGCAAGGTCGCCATGTTCGACCTGCTCGAAGAGAACAGCTTTGTGCTGCCTCAGCGCGATGACCGCCCGGTCCCCGAAGGACCCTATCATCTGAACCTGTCAATTCGCGACAAGCGGCTGGTTTTTGACGTGCGCACCGCAGACGAACAGACCGCTGCCGAATTTCATCTGTCGCTGTCGCCGTTCCGGCAGGTGGTCAAAGACTATTACCAGATCTGCGAAAGCTATTTCGACGCGGTCAAGACCATGCCGCCCAGTCAAATCGAAACCATCGACATGGCGCGGCGCGGTATCCACAACGAGGGCAGCCGGGTGTTGCAGGAACGGCTGGAAGGCAAGGCCGAGATCGACACTGACACCGCACGCCGGCTGTTCACCCTGATTTGCGTTCTGCACTTCGGGGCCTGAGGCTTGCGCGATCTGCCCCAGTCGATCCTGTTCTGCTGCGACCACAACGCGGCGCGATCGCCGATGGCCGAAGGCATCATGAAAAAGTTCTATGGCACCGGCACCTACGTGCAATCCGTCGGTGTGATGAACGATATGGAGATCGACGGTTTTTCCATTGCCGTCTGCAAAGAGATCGGTGTCGAACTGTCGCGCCACCGGTCACGCAGCTTTGACGAAATGGAGCAATGGGGCGATGATCTCAGTTCCTTCGACCTGATCGTCGCCCTGTCTCCGGCCAGCCAGCGCCGCGCGCTGGAACTGACCCGGTTCTTTCACCTGACGGTGGAATACTGGCAGATTCTCGATCCCACCGGGCTGGGTGAAACCCGTGCGGAAAAGCTGGCCAGCTACCGGCAGACCCGCGATCAGATCATCAAGCACTTGATTGCCCATTGGGGCGAGCCGGACACGGCCTGACCATCGCGCACAGCGGCTTTGCGTCCGGCGCGCGACAAGGGCGGCCTTTGCCGGTGGCTGGCCGGTAGTGACGATTTCAAACCCCGCCCGGGTGATCCGTGCCTGCCATCTGGCACAGGGCAAATGCGTTACATGCGGCATCGGGCTGGGCATTTTCGTCACCGGGACGAACGGGCGCAGCGGGCATTTTCCTTTGATCGGTCCACGGGCCGGAAAGCAACCACTCACCGGGTTTTAACGGCCGCCGTTCCGCCAAAGATCAACCGCATAGCCGCTGTCTTTTCCGACACAGCAAACCTGGTCTGACAAATGCTGCGACAGGGGGGCGAGATCGGCATGATGCCGGCTGATATGACCAAGGCTGCGCCGGGTATGCGCGGGGTCCGACCTGGCGGCGCTTGATCATCCGATCCAACAGCTGGCGTGTTGTGAACCACACACCCGACAGGTCCGTCACCTGCCGGTCAGGAATCCGTCAGCGCACCCTTTGCCGAGCGGGCCACAGATGCCGCCGCGCGCCGCCGGCTGAGCCATCTGTTCCCCCACCCGCAGGCCCCTTCCGGCGCGGCCGACAGTGCTGATCGGCCCGCCGGCTGGCCTGTCAGCGCAACTCGCGTCCAGATTGCGGCGATGGCCAGGGCGCGCATGGAATGCGAAATCTGACCCGGTTCTCGTTTCAAATCGGTCACAATACGGCGCATTTGAGGATTGTGCGCTTGAAATAAGGCCCGAAAAGCATCATCTAACCGAACGACTCGCCCGTGTGCGGGACCACAAGTATGGAGACAACATGGCCAAGGAAGACACTCTCGAATTCCCCGGCGTCGTGAAGGAACTCCTGCCGAATGCGACATTTCGGGTCGAACTTGAGAACGGCCATGAGATCATCGCTCATACTGCAGGAAAGATGCGCAAGAACCGCATTCGCGTTCTGGCCGGCGACAAGGTGCAGGTCGAGATGACCCCCTATGATCTGACCAAGGGTCGGATCAACTATCGTTTCAAATAAGGCGAAGCCTCGGCTTCGCCCCGCCCATGCCGGGCTACGTTGTGCGTCGCAGAACGTAGCCCGCATCCGGGTGAACGACTGGGCGCAACGATGACCGCAGTGGCAGCACAGCCTTTACCCCGGTTCATTCTCGGATCGGGCAGCCCCCGACGGCTGGACTTGTTGGCACAACTTGGGTTGGTGCCCGATGCCATCCGTGCCCCCGACATCGACGAACAACCGCAGCCGGATGAACGCCCGCGGCCCTATTGCCAGCGCATCGCGCGGCAAAAGGCATTGGCGGTTCCGGCAGAGGCAGACGATGTGGTTCTGTGCGCCGATACCACCGTGGCTCTGGGCCGGCGCATTCTGGGCAAACCCGCCGATGCCGCCGAAGCCGAGGCCTTTCTGCGCGCCCTGTCGGGCCGGCGGCACCGTGTCATTACCGCCGTCGCCCTGCGCCGGGGAGACCGCATCTGGCAGCGGGACGTCGTCAGCGCGGTGCGGATGAAACACCTGTCCACAGCTGAACTGGCCGCCTATCTTGCCACTGGCGACTGGCAGGGAAAGGCTGGTGCCTATGCCATCCAGGGTCCAGCCGGCGCCTTTATCCCCTGGATCAGCGGATCCTTCACTGGCATTGTCGGCCTGCCTCTGGCGGAAACCGCCCATCTGTTGCAGGCCGCCGGCATCGCCTTGTACCGGCAAGCTGCATGAAGGGCCGTACGATCATCCTGGACCATCTTCAGGACCGCGAGGCTGCGGCATTGCTGGTCGATGGCCGGCTCGAGGATCTGCTGATCGAAGGCGATGCTCCGGCCCCGGGCACCATCTATCGCGCCCGGGCCGACCGCCCGGTCAAGGGACAGGGCGGAATGTTCCTGTCGACGCCGGACGGCGCGGCCTTTCTGCGCCAGGTTCGCGGGCTGGCTCCGGGCGACCGGCTGCTGGTGCAGGTTTCGGGATATGCCGAACCCGGCAAGGCGATCCCGGTCACGCAAAAGGTGCTGTTCAAAAGCCGATATGCCATCGTCACCCCCGATGCGCCGGGACTGAACATTTCGCGCGCGATCCGTGATGAAGTCGAACGCGATCGATTGTTGGAGGTCGCGCATGAGTCGATGCGGGACCTGCCGTTTGGACTGATCCTGCGCTCGTGCTGCGCCGGAGCCGAAGCCGACGCGATCGCCGAGGACATTGCCGGGATGGCCGCCCTGGCGCGCCAGGTGGTCGGTGACGCGGGACAGAACGCGGAAACGCTGATCGACGGCGACAGCCCGCACGGGCTGGCCTGGCGCGACTGGACCGACCCGGCCGAGGTGGTGACCCGCTCGGGCGGATTTGCGGATCACGGCGTGCTCGATGCGATCGACGCGGCCCGCGGACCGGCCGAACCGCTGAGTGGCGGGGCCGGAATGTTCATCGAACCCACCCGCGCGCTGATCGCGGTCGATGTCAATACCGGCGGAGACGCTTCGGTCGCAGCCGGTCTGCGTGCCAACATGGCCTGCGCCCGCGGTCTGCCGCGTGCCCTGCGTATCCGCGGATTGGGGGGACAGATCACGCTGGACCTAGCGCCGATGCCGAAAAAGGACCGCCGGCCCTTCGAGACCGCGCTGCGGGCGGCCTTCCGGACCGACAGCATCGACACGGCGCTTGTCGGCTGGACCCCTCTGGGGCATTTCGAACTGCAACGCAAACGCGCCCGTGTGCCCCTGTCGGAGTTCCCGTCCTGAACCGCTGCGGTTTGTGCCGCGTTCGTTCGGATTCTGACGATTTGCGGCACTGGTTCCGGACCAGGTGAGATATCGGTACCAAGCGCGGCAAAATCCCTCTGGACACCACCGCACACACAGCCTAGAACGCGCCAACCCAAAGGTCGAAACCTTTCCCGTGCCCGGGTAGCTCAGGGGTAGAGCAGTGGATTGAAAATCCTCGTGTCGGTGGTTCGATTCCGCCCCCGGGCACCATTAAATCTCTTATTTTACAATGCATTATGCGCCGTCTTGGTGTTTGGGAATTTTTCCATCACATGCCGGGGTGTCGTTTGGGTGCTGCGTTGAACAAGGAGGTAACAGAAAGGGGGGCTGCGGCGATGCTGGGGTCTATCCCTCTTGATTGCTGAGCGAAAGTGTTGAATTGTTGATAAAAAATTCAACCATGAGCGTAGCGCGCCTCAGTTCAGGCGGGTTTCGGCGGGCGGCAATGTTAATAGCAGATCAACTTGAAAGTTTCTTAGGTAATTTTGGGCGATTGTATATTTGACAAACCCGCTACTGGGGTTCTTCAACGCTACAAAATATCCAGAGAAGCAACATTGCAGATACGGGGTTTATGAAGAGGGCAACGACCTGCCAAAGAAACCGATCTTGCCCCCGGTGCTCAGCCATATCACCAACCAAAGCGAACATCTGCCAGATGATCCAGAGAACCAAAATCAGGAAGAGAAGCGGTAAGATGGCCTCACTCATCTTGGGTATCGCGCTTTTCACCTTTCTGCTTCTGCTTCACCAGCTTCCGCAGTTTCTCGTTGAACCGTTCGTCGTCGTCGTCCGTCCCGAGTTCGCGGGCGGCTTCCTTGAAGCGCTCGAGTTGACTCTTTTTAGCGTCAGGTGTTGTCATAGCGCATGCCTAATTTAGAAGAACCCTACGAGTATATCCTATACATTGATGAGGCCGGTGACGATGGCTTAAAGCGCGTTCGCCCACTCGATGATGTTGGAGCGTCTGAGTGGTTGGTTGTCTCTGGGGTTTTGATCAGACACGACAATGAGAGCGACGTTGTCGATTGGGTTAGGGAAATCAGAGAAGACATTAATGCACGACAGGGGCCAGCGCTGCACTTCCGCAACTTGTCCCCGTCCAAGAAGAAAAGAACCTGCGAACTTTTGATCGAGAAGCCGGTTGTTTGCTTTGCAGTTTGCTCGAACAAAAAGAACATGCGCGGCTACAACGTAAGCGTCCGGTCTGA
>NZ_JBHUQE010000050.1:0-3786 GCF_042687825.1 Sedimentitalea sediminis
AACCGATTTGTGCAACAAGGCCTTTCGCATCTACATCGATGGGAAGCCGCAAAAACACCTTTGGACACTTAAGTGACCCCAAACCCTTCACGGCCTTAATTTTTCAAGTGCTGTTTTAAGGTCAATCGCGCCGTCATAAAGCGCCCGGCCAGAGATGGCACCGTTCAGCGGTGCCCCGCAATCGCGCAGCGCAATGAGATCGGCCAGCGAACTGACCCCGCCCGAGGCGATCACCGGGATGCTGACGCTGTTTGCCAGCGCCGCCGTGGCCTCGATATTCGGCCCTTGCATCGCGCCATCCCGGTTGATGTCGGTATAGATGATCGCCGCCACGCCCGCGTCCTCGAAAGAGCGCGCCAGATCGGTGACCAGCACATCGGTCTCTTCGGCCCAACCCTTGGTCGCGACCCGACCGTTGCGGGCGTCGATCCCAACCGCCACCTTGCCGGGAAATTCCTGCGCGGCCTCGCGGACGAGGCCGGGATTTTCCACCGCGACGGTGCCCAGGATGACCCGGGCCAGCCCCTTTTCGATCCAGGTCTCAATCGTCGCCATGTCGCGAATGCCGCCACCCAACTGGGCCGGCACGTCGCAAGATCTTAGGATCGCTTCGACCGGGACGGCATTGACCGGTTCACCGGCAAAAGCACCATTCAGATCCACCAGATGCAGCCATTCGCACCCGGCTGCCACAAAGGCCCGGGCCTGGGCAGCGGGATCGTCGTTGAACACGGTGGCCTGATCCATTTCCCCACGCACAAGGCGCACGGCCTGTCCGTCTTTCAGATCGATGGCGGGATAGAGGATCATGGCGGGGGCCTTTCGCTGGGATACGGGCGCGATATGGCACGGGGGTGCGCGCGAATGCAACGCCTACCGGCGCGCTGCAATTCACCGCGTTGCCCTTGCAGTGCGCTGCGGTCTAACCGCCGCAGATGTTCTGCAACAGAACCCAGTCGCGATCGGGCAGCACCAAATTCGGCTCTGTGCCGGCCATTGGGTCGGCTTCGATCAGCGCCAGAACGCTTTCTCCGGTGATGTCGCGCGCATAGGCATAGGGTGTCGATGGCAGGCCGGCCTCGGCAAAGGCCTGCAGCAGCGGGTCCGCCGGCACCGACCGGGGCGGTGCCAGCAAGACCCGTTCGGCATAGGCATCCAGGGTCTGTTGCGTCACTTGTCCCGTTGTCAGCAGGCGGAACGAGGCCAATGCGCCGCCCCGGATCAACAATTCGGCAAGCGGGTCGTCTCTTTCGGCACGGGTGCGTTCGGCCAGGATGTAGCCGGCCACCACGGCCGGATCCTCGTGATCCTCGATCAGTGCCCGATTCAGCAACACGATGCCGCCGGGCAGATGCCGGCTGTCTGCCGGACCGGCTGGCAGAACCACCAGTTTCCGCACGCCGGTGCGCTGCGCCAGCCGGTCCAGAACAGATGTGGTCTCGGGGGTATGGCAGGCGCGGCCGGCGATCCGTTCGACCCGGCCCAGCAGCGCCAAACCGATCGCCTGGCGTTGAATGTCGGGCACCACGCTAACCGTGTGACGCCGCACCGCGCCCGGAGCCCAGACCAGCAGAAATGCGGCCAGCACGGCCGCGACCGTCAGCGTTCCGGCCAGACGCAGGCGCCCGGAGCGAGGGCGGGCGCGGTCGATCGCCTGGCGCAGCTTTTCGATGGCGGCGATCATGTCGGTCTCGTTCTCGGCCAGTTCCAGGGTTTCGCCGGGATCGCCGTCAGGCGCATAGATCGCGGGGCGTGTGCCAGGGTTGCGCCGGTCCAGAGCCGCCAGGGACCAATGCGCCAGAGGCCGGTCGCGCAGATCGCTGATGGTCAGCGTCGCCTCGCCGATGGACACGATGACCTCGCGCCGCTGTTCGGCGGGCGACGCGCGCCACAGGCCAGTCGCTTCCAGCCGTTCATATTCTTTGAGTGCCGTCATTCTGCAGGGTCTGCCGCGCCTCTGTTTCGGCAAATCCTAGCATGTGGAAAAGGTGGGCGGCAAATGCCTTCGCGGTAGTATTGCGGGGTTTCCGCGGCGGTTTGGGCGGTTCAGCGAGCGGGGTCTGTCGCGCCGCCAAACACCGCGTCTGCCTTGCCCTCGGGATCAAAGAAATCCATGCCGGAAACATCGTTGGGGCTGCGGAACAATACGCTCTGCGGCATCGACTTGTCCTGCGCCTGGTTCTGCCGGCCCTTTGCGCCAGAGGCGGAAGCCGGGCCGCGCCAGTCCTGCAGGTCGATCCGCGACGGGCCGGCGCCGCGTGCGTCCAGACTGAGCGACAGGTCGAGCTGAGTGATTGCGCCGGCGATATCGTGGGCTGGCTGTGATCCATGCGCAGGTATCGTGTCGCTAATGCCTGAACCTGCCGTCCGGTCCGTGCTGGCCATGGGAGCCTTGTCCGGGCCGGCGCCGGTCGCCGGGGCGGTCAGGGGGTCGGCCGCCGCGTCTGTCAGACCCGAGCCAAGCGCCAGAATTACAAAGGCGGAAATAGCCGGAAGCGACATGTATTAAGCCTTTCGGAGTGGTTAGTGAGATCGAGCCGGTTCTAGACTGCGGTCTGGACCATGTTCAAGGGAGGGCCCGACACAAGCGCGCGATCAGTGACATTCCCGGTGGCAAATTAGGTAGGACTCTGAAAAGAAATCAAAAAAACTGAGTGGATCACGCGTTCAAACCACGTTTTCCTGCGGTCAAAGGCGCCGCATTGGCCTTGAACCGCAGGTGCGGGCGTTATGCCGCACTGCAGAAAGCCGTGCTGCCCTTAACGAAATCTTTGCGCCCTGCGCTTTTCCTGTTCGGCGGGGGCCGGGTGGCGTAGACAGGTCCCGGTCCGCAATGCCGTTGGTGTCATGTCATGATCTTGTCCCTGGGTCGCCGCTATGTCTTTGTGCATGCCCCCAAGACCGGGGGCACGGCGCTGGCGCTGGCGCTCGAGGCGCGGGCGATGCGTGACGACATCATGTTGGGCGACACGCCAAAGGCGCTGAAACGACGGCGACGGCTGCGTGGGGCGCGTACACGTGGCCGGTTGTGGAAACACGCGACGCTGGCGGATATCGACGGCCTCATCCCCGATGCCGCGCTGTGCCGACTTTTCGCCTTTACCCTGGTCCGCAATCCCTGGGATCGGGCCGTCAGCTATTATCACTGGCTGCAATTGCAGGAATTCGACCATCCTGCGGTCGGGTTGGCGAAACGCCTGCCGTTTACCGAATTCGTCACCGCGCCCGCCATATGGCAAGCGTTTCGCGCGACACCCGCCGGCCATTACATGCGCCGCGCAGACGGTATCGAACAATGCCACGCCTATATTCGTATCGAGCACTTTGCGCAGGATTCTAAACCCCTGACGGCGCATCTTGGCTTTGATCTGAGCCTTGCAAGGGTCAACGCATCGCCGCGGGTCCGCGACTATCGCGGCTATTACAGCCAAGCGGCGGCCGACGCCGTTGCCGACAGCTGTTCCGAGGACATCGCCCGGTTCGGATATCGCTTTGAATGACGGGCAGGGCGCTTGCGCAGAGCGTCGGGTGATATGCCGCGCGACCTGAATTGCACAGCCTACGGTCTTCGCAAGGCAAGGCGCGGCGCTGGTTATGCCCGCAAAATTGTCGGCCGGCGTGTCAGCACCTCGGCGCATGCCGGGTTCGTTCTCGATGCACTGGAGCAGGCTGTTCACGAGCGGCGGCCGACCAAGGCGATGGAGCTTGTTCACCACACCGACCGCGGAAGCCAATAGTGTTCCTCGCAGAGCGATTCAATGACGGAAAGCCGATGCAGAACGCCTT
>NZ_JBHUQE010000051.1:0-3011 GCF_042687825.1 Sedimentitalea sediminis
TGAAGATCGGAACGCCGAGGGAATTGTATGATGGCGAGTGTCGGGTTGGGATGACGCCTGAGAGTGCTTTGGCTTTGCAGAAGCTGGGGCATGACTGTGTGATCGAGGCCGGGGCCGGGTCGGCTGCGGGGTTTTCGGATGCGGCCTATGCGGCGGCGGGGGTCGAGGTGGTCAAGACCGGGGCGGCCTTGTTCAAGGCGGCGGACGTGGTGGCCAAGGTGCGTCCGCCGACCGAGACCGAGGTCAAGCGGTTGCGGCCGGGGCAGACGCTGATCTCGTTCTTTTATCCGGGGTCCAACGCCGAATTGATGGCCAAGGCGGCCGAGCGCGGCGCCACGGTGATCGCCATGGACATGGTGCCGCGGATTTCCCGGGCCCAGAAGATGGACGCGCTGAGCTCGATGGCCAATATCGCCGGCTATCGCGCGGTGATCGAGGCGGGCAATAATTTCGGCCGGTTCTTCACCGGTCAGATCACGGCGGCGGGCAAGGTGCCGCCGGCCAAGGTTCTGGTTGTGGGGGCCGGGGTTGCCGGCCTGGCGGCGATCGGGACGTCGACGTCGCTGGGGGCGATCACCTATGCCTTTGACGTGCGCCCCGAAGTGGCCGAACAGGTCGAATCGATGGGGGCCGAGTTCGTCTTTCTCGATTTCGAGGAAGAACAGCAGGACGGTGCGGCCACGGGCGGATACGCGTCGGTCTCCAGCCCGGAATTCGCCGCGGCCCAGCTGGCCAAGTTCCGCGAACTGGCGCCCGAGATGGACATCGTCATCACCACGGCGCTGATCCCGAACCGCGAAGCGCCCGAGCTGTGGACCGAGGACATGGTCGCGGCGATGAAGCCGGGCAGCGTCATCGTCGACCTGGCCGCCGAAAAGGGCGGCAATTGCAAGCTGACCGTGATGGACGAAAAGATCGTGACCGAGAACGGCGTCACGATCATCGGCTATACCGATTTCCCGTCGCGGATGGCGGCGCAGAGTTCGACGCTCTATGCCACCAATATCCGCCACATGATGACCGATCTGACGCCGCAAAAGGACGGGGTGATCAATCACGACATGGAGGACGACGTGATCCGCGGCGCCACCATCGCGCATGACAAAGAGGTCACCTTTCCGCCGCCGCCGCCCAAGATCCAGGCGATCGCGGCCAAGCCCAAGGACAAGCCCAAGGAGTTGACGCCCGAGGAGAAACGCGCCGCCGAGGTGGCCGCCTTCAAGGCGCAGACCAAGCAGCAGGTCACCCTGCTGGCGGCGGGCGGTCTGCTGATGCTGCTGGTGGGGCTGGTAGCCCCGGCCAGTTTCATGCAGCATTTCATCGTCTTCGTGCTGGCGGTTTTCGTCGGGTTCCAGGTGATCTGGAACGTGTCCCACAGCCTGCACACGCCGCTGATGGCGGTGACCAACGCGATCAGCTCGATCATCATCCTGGGGGCTTTGATGCAGATCGGATCCGGGTCTTTCCTGGTGATCCTGCTGGCGGCCCTCAGCGTTTTCATGGCCGGGATCAACATCTTCGGCGGTTTTCTCGTCACCCGGCGCATGCTTGCCATGTTCCAGAAATCGTAAAGGAGGCGCGCCATGGAATTCGGATTCACGACGGCGGCCTATGTGGTCGCGGCGGTTCTCTTCATCCTGTCCCTGGGCGGCCTGTCGGGCCAGGAAAGCGCCAAGCGCGCGGTCTGGTACGGCATTGCCGGCATGGCGCTGGCGGTCCTCGCCACGCTGATCGGCCCGGGCTCGGGCCTGTGGTTGCTGTCGATCCTGCTGATCGCCGGCGGCGGGATCATCGGCTATTTCGTCGCCAAGCGGGTGCAGATGACCGAGATGCCGCAGCTGGTGGCGGCGATGCATTCGCTGGTCGGTCTGGCCGCCGTCTTTGTGGGTTTCAACGCCCATTTCGAGATGGGCCGCGTGCTGGCCATGGGCGAGGAGCAACGCCACGCGCTGGAAGGTTTTGCCGCCGTTCTGGCGCATAAAAGCGGCGCGGAACTGTCGATCCTGAAGGTCGAGCTGTTCCTCGGCATCTTCATCGGGGCGATCACCTTCACCGGTTCGGTCATCGCCTTTGGCAAGCTGGCGGGCAAGGTGACCAGCAGTGCCACCAAACTGCCCGGCGGCCATATGCTGAACGCCGGGGCGGCGGGTCTGTCGCTGATCTGCCTGTTCTGGTATTTCGCCACCGGCGGCTTCTTTCCGCTCTTCCTGATGACCCTGGCGGCCCTGTTCATCGGCTATCACCTGATCATGGGCATCGGCGGGGCGGACATGCCGGTGGTGGTGTCGATGCTCAACAGCTATTCCGGCTGGGCGGCGGCGGCGATCGGCTTTAGCCTGGGCAACGATCTGTTGATCGTGGTCGGCGCGCTGGTCGGGTCCTCGGGCGCGATCCTCAGCTATATCATGTGCAAGGCGATGAACCGCCAGTTCGTCAGCGTCATCCTGGGCGGGTTCGGCGGCCCGGCCGGCGAACAGATGGCGGTCGAGGGCGAACAGGTGGCGATCGAGGCCGACGGTGTGGCCAGCGCCCTGAACGAGGCCGACAGCATCGTCATCATCCCCGGCTACGGCATGGCGGTGGCGCAGGCGCAACAGGCGGTCAGCGAACTGACCCGCAAGCTGCGCGCCGCCGGCAAGAACGTGCGCTTTGCCATCCACCCGGTGGCCGGCCGCCTGCCCGGGCACATGAACGTGCTGCTGGCCGAGGCCAAGGTGCCCTATGACATCGTGCTGGAAATGGACGAGATCAACGACGATTTCCCGGATACCGACGTCGCCATCGTCATCGGCTCCAACGACATCGTCAACCCGGCCGCCCAGGACGACCCCAACAGCCCGATCGCCGGCATGCCGGTGCTGGAATGCTGGAAAGCCAAACAGGTCTTCGTCAGCAAACGCGGCCAGGGCACCGGATACTCGGGCATCGAAAACCCCCTCTTCTTCAAGGAAAACACCCGCATGTTCTACGGCGACGCCAAAACCAGCCTAGACAAACTCATACCCATGATC
>NZ_JBHUQE010000052.1:0-2859 GCF_042687825.1 Sedimentitalea sediminis
AGCAGTCAGACCGGACGCTTACGCTACAACAATGAGAGGGCCGCAGTAGCCGGTGGAAAGCAGTGGTTCTACAACTTTTGCGTTCGCTTTTTGATGGAACGTGTAACTGACCTATGCGTTCGTGACAGTGAGAAGAAGTTCGGGGAGACGAGGAACGTCAAGGTGATCTTCAGCCAGCGCGGCGGCCATTCTTACGGGCAAACAAAGGCATATTGGGAGTTGCTAAGGTCGCAATACCACACGGGCACCATCTATTTGACTCGCCGGGTTATGCGCCACGAGGTCTTACGCTTCCGTTTAGTTGACTACGTGCCTCATACTGCGAATGCGGGTCTGCAATTAGCGGACGCTGTTGCAAGCGCGTTTTACCAAGCGTGCGACACACTGGATGTTTCTAATGACCCTAGCTTTGCGAAACTTCTGCGCCCCAAAATGGCAAGATCAGGAGGATCGGCGGCAGATTTCGGAGTGGTATTGCAGCCCACCCCACCATGGCGCGCGGAACTGAGTGACACCCAGAAGGAAGTATTCTCATTTTACGGATATGATTTTGGGTGCGTGGGCCCCGGCCCCTCATCTCTTGAACCCCGCTAGGCTGCGATCCACCGCGCAACCGTGAACTCAAGTTCCAATCCGTCTTTGCGCATTGAAAAAGGGGGAATTCCGGCGTATCCCACGCAGTGAATCCTCGCATATTTGGTAGAATCTGTCACTAGAAATATCATATAACGCGACATCTAGTCCTTCGCGTCAAGCGCCCGGGACACCAGCCCGCCGATAAGTCAGGCGCTTGCCAGCAGCGCCGAGCAGGGCGATTTTGCCGCGCTCTACATCTTCGATGCCGTTGGCCTTGCGGTGGTTGTAACGGAAATCGAACTCAGCCGCATAACGGTGCAGGTGCTGTTTCCCGCAGTGTTGATATACACCCTTCATGCCACGCTTGAAGATGCTGTAGAAGCCTTCCACGGTGTTCGTGTGGACCTCTGGGGCCTCAAGGCGAACGTATTCCTCGGCACTGTGATTGACCCAATCGTGACCGGCAAAACTAGGATCGATATTGAGACCTTGATACTGGCGCGCTTCGTCGGTGTAGATCACCGCTTCCTTGGCGATATTCTCGCGCAGGATCGGAATGAGCGTGGATTTCTTGAGGTCGTCAACAACGATGGACTTGGCGCGCTTGGTTTCGCGATCAACGAGGGTCAGAACCTTCATTTTGTGAGAACCGCCACGGGCATTCGGTGCTTTGGTCACGCCCGGCTCTTTGCCGATGAAGGTTTCATCGACCTCAACCGGACCACCATTGCTGCCAAACGGGGCAATTTCGCCGCCGCGCATGCACTCACGAATGCGATGGGTCAGAAACCACGCGCTTTTGTAGGTGATGCCCAGAACGCGGTGCAGTTGATGGCTGGAAATGCCCTTCTTGCTGGACACCATCAGGTGAATGGCTTGCAGCCACAGGGTAAGCGGCAGGTGGCTTTCCTCGAAGATGGTGCCCTTGCGAAGGGTGAACTGCTTGCGGCACTCACGGCACTTCCACAGGCCGTGACGCTCTTTACCCTCGGGGTTCTTCTTGCTGGGCTTGGTGCGAACGCCAGTTAGGCGGTAGGCGCTATCCACAACGCCACAATGGGGGCAGACCGGACCGTCCGCCCAAAGCATACCCTCTATGTGTTCGAATGCGGCGGCTTCGTCGTGAAAGTAGGGAGCGGAAAGAACGGACATTTGAAACTCCTATCGTCTTGATAAGAATATAGGGTTTCAGGTTGGGTTTGTCAAATATACAATCGCTCAAACTTGGATACGAGCTATTCCTTTGCACGCACCAAGCCTGCACTAGAAGTGGTCGAGGGGTCTTTGAACTCGTACCAAGTGACTGCCGTTCGTCACGACGCGGACGAGGCGTACACTCCAAGCGCGGAACCTGACGACGATGTTTTTTGAAGATGGCTTCCCGTTCTAACGAAACTTTTGGTCGGTTCAGGAGGTGGAACCGTGAGCCGGAAGACCCGACTTGAAGGAATGTGTGGCGCATTGTTCAATTCCCTAAGTCGGCAATTGGGACGCTATGCGCCCAGTCAGAAAAGCTCTCTGAAACGGTTGTTGGATCATCAAGTTCACCCACCAAAGCATCCAGTATCTCGATCAGGTCATCTGGCATACCTTGTTCCGCGATATGGCGTCTGAAATAGGCA
This sequence comes from Sedimentitalea sediminis, assembly GCF_042687825.1. NCBI lineage: Bacteria > Pseudomonadati > Pseudomonadota > Alphaproteobacteria > Rhodobacterales > Paracoccaceae > Sedimentitalea > Sedimentitalea sediminis. The sequence continues at coordinate 2,199 of NZ_JBHUQE010000052.1, forward strand.
TAGCTTTCAAGAACGTTGTGAGCATACGCCGCTGAAAGCACCGTGAGAAACGCCTCGTGGCCAATGTGCCAGCTGCATATCATCGCATTGTTCCAAGCCTCGTGATCGTCTGGACACTGAACTCCACAAAGGACAAAGTGATACAACGCGTCGGCAAACTGACCTCGAGATGCGCAACTCACACCGACGTTGAAATTCGAAACAGGGTCGAGTGCACACGCTTCTAGGAGAACTCGCCGATATTCGCCCTCATTCTGTGAATGTGTCGTCTCAATGCGCTTCAGCATTTGCGAAGCATCATGACGACGAGTAGGCAGAGCTTCCTTGTAGGTCTGGAGCAACCAGAGACAAAGAGAACGCTTAATCGAAGAACTGAACATTTCAGGGCTTGCGTTCTGCGCTTCAACCGCCCTTTCAAACGATGTGATTGCAGATTCAATGTCACCTGAGAGCAACTGAGCATCACCCAACCGGTGCCATTCGATTGGTTCCGACTCTTTGGATATTGCTTTTGAATAGAAGCAGCTTGCTGGCGCATAGTGTCGTGCGTTGTAAAGCGCCCCACCGAACTCTTGAAGATAATAGTCTGTTGCGAGATATTCCGGCCTAAGCTTGCGAGCCTTGTTGTAGAACCTGACCGGCCTTGTTGCACAAATCGGCT
>NZ_JBHUQE010000053.1:0-2725 GCF_042687825.1 Sedimentitalea sediminis
GAGGAAAGTTTGCGTCGGAGGGATTTCCCTGAAGCCTGATTTATGCGTCGCCCTGATTGGGAGGATCGGACTATGCCAGCACCATTGCCAAAGGAACTCCGAGACAGATTTGCGCGACGGATCGGTGCAGGATTGACAGGGCGAGAGGCTTCTCGCCGCTTGCAGCTATCTGCGGCCACAGGCGGGCAATGGGCGCGGCAAATCCGGCGTCGCGGTGCAACCACGGTTGCGCCGATAGGCCGGCCTTCAGGGACCGGCAAACTGGCCGCGCATGTCGGCTTTTTCCGCGGGTTGGTGATGCAGGACCCGGACATCACGCTCTTTGAACTGCGCGACGCGCTTGCCGACGCCGAGGGCGTTACCGTCCACCATTCGGCGATTGCAGGACTTCTCAAGCGCCCTGGCTTCGCGCACAAAGAAGTCGCCCCCTCTTGGCGGATTTGCCTTGCAAATCGCCTGCCGGTCAATGGACTGGCCACCGCGCGGCGCCGTGCGAAGGCAAGACGGCAGCGCGACCACTGGACGACGTATCGTTCGCCCGCCATCTCCCGAATGCCGGACCGCATTGCGTTTCCGGACGACACCGCGGGGAAACCAACCTCACCCGGCTGCGGGGCTGGGCGCCGCGGGGCCATCGGCTGACCATGGACGCGCCATTCCGAAGCCGGGGCACTCAGACCTTGATAGCCGGGCTGGCCTGTGACGCGTTGATCGCACCATGGGTCATCAAGGGCGCGATGGATGGACCCGCCTTCGCCGCCGACGTTCGGGAGGTGCTGATAGGGCTATCCTGAATTTTGTGCCCTGGCGTGGCAGCTCAATTTTGAGGAGACCCACGTATGAGCATAGACAAAGACCTGTTGGACCGGTTGAGGGAAGGGCGTTCGTCCGGCGACCTTTTCGGCAGGGAGGGCATTCTTTCCGAACGTGCCAAGGCGCTTGCGGAACATGCGCTGAGCCCCGAGTTGGACGACCATCTCAGCGAAGAGCGCGCGCAGGAGCCGCCAGAAGGTCAGAACCGGCCCGCCAATCGACGCAATCACGGCCCGGCAGTGCATGTTTACATGCACGAGAGGGGCAGCCGCCAGCAGACTGTGGCCGCGGACGCCGGCAAGGTGGTTCTGGACATTCCGCGCGACCGGAACAGGAGCTTTGACCCGGTTCTGATCGCCAAGTATCAGCGCCGTTTTCCGGAGTTCGACACCAAGATCATCAGCATGTACGCCCGCGGCATGACGACCCGGGAGACCCAAGGTCACAGCGAGGAGAACCACGGCTTTGAAGCGTCACCCAGCCTGATCTCGGCCATCACCGACACCGTGATGCAGGAGGTGACGGCCTGGCAGAACCGCCCGCTCTAGCCCTGCTGTCCGGTGGTGTTCATGGATGCGATCCGGGTCAACATCCGCAGCGACGGCGCGGTCTCGAACACGGCGGTCTTCGTGGCCCTGGCGATCCTGCCGGACGGCACACGGGACGTTCTGGGCTTGGGGTTCCGGGCCAATGAGGGGCCAATGAGGGGCCGAATTCCGGGCCAAGGTGCTGAGCGATCTGCGCAACCGCGGCGTTCAGGACATCCCGATCGCCATCGTGGAGGGGCGCAAGGGCGTTCCCCGGGCCATCGAGGCGGCCGTCCCCCGAACCCAGGTCCAGACCTGTATTGTCCATCTGCTGCGCCATTCCACGAGCTTTGCCAGCGACAAGGACCGCAAGGCCGTCGCCGCGGCTCTGAAGGCGGTCCATTCGGCCGTTGATGCCCCGGCGGCCGAAGCCGCGCGAACCGAATTTGAAGCGAGCGATCCGTCAAAGCGCTGTCCGGCCATCACACCGAACTGGCGGCGGGCCCGGAACGAGGTCATTCCGTTCCTGGATTATCCGCCCGAGATGCGCCGGCTGATTTACACGACCAATGCCATTGAAGCGCTGAACTCGAAAATCCGCCGCGCGGTTCGAACCCGCGGCCATTTTCCCAGCGATGAAGCGGCGGCCAAGTTGATCCATCTGGCGCTGACTGCGGCCTCAGCGGAGCGGCAGCGCTCAGTGCGCGAATGGCATGCGGTGAAAAACCAGCTCGCCATCATGTTCGGGGAACGCTTCCCATTGGCGCAAGAAACGGCGCCAGGGCACAAAATTCCGCACGGTCTCGTGCCGATCCCCCGAGATCGCTCCGGGCACGGCGGTCATCCTCGACAACCTCGCCACCCACCGCGACAAGGAGGCCGCGCAGGCCCTCCGCGACCACGGTTGCCGGTCCCTCGGGCTACCGCCCCATTCACCGGACCTCAATCCGATCGAGCAGGCGTTCTCGAAACTCAAGGCCCATCTCAGACGGATCGGGGCGCGCTCATTCACGGCGGTCTTCAAGGCAATTGGGGGAATCCGCGAGCCATACGATCCCACAGAGCGTTGGAATGGCTTCAACGCTGCAGGCTATGCCTCAAATTAATCTCGAAAGGCCCTGGCGCGTCCCGCCGGTCCGCGTCTTCACGTCTCGGTGTTGGGCGGAACCCGCTGCATGATCTCCCGCGACTGCGACGCGAATTCGCGCCGGTACAGGACCGCGATGGTCAGAGCGGTCGCAACCAGCAGCGGCACCGGCCCCAGCAACCACGCTACGGTGGCCAGCGAGAAATAGGTGGCACGCATCGCCCGGTTGAAGCTGCGCGCCGCGGTGTTGCTGATATCGGCCGCCTGCGACGCACGCGCATAGGCCAGAGGGGAAGAT
>NZ_JBHUQE010000054.1:0-2476 GCF_042687825.1 Sedimentitalea sediminis
CAGAACTGTGAACCGGCATGCAAAGTTGACCCCTGTATTGGGGTAATCGGCGTCCAAAAGTGACCCCCATGATATTTCGTTTCAGAAGCTTCCTCAAAGGATTGAGGGAGCGATTTGGGGATGTTGGTTGTGGAGACGATTGCGAAGATCAGGCTGGCGTATTTTGTTCGGAAGAAGCCTATCAAGCAGATCTGCCGGGAGCTGAGGGTTTCGCGGAACACTGTTCGCAAAGTGATCCGCTCCGGCGCGACCGAGTTCAGCTATGATCGAACCAACCAACCCCGCCCCAAGATCGAGCCCTGGCGGTCCGATCTGGATGAGATGCTGGCCGAGAATGACAGGCAACCGAAGCGCCAGCGGCTGACACTGGTTCGTATCTACGAGGAGCTTCGCAACCGGGGTTACGACGGCAGCTATGATGCTGTGCGGCGCTATGCGGCGAGTTGGTCGAAGGCGACCCGGGAAGCTTCCGCCGCGGCCTATGTGCCGCTCAGTTTTGATCCTGGCGAAGCCTATCAGTTCGACTGGAGCCATGAGGTTGTTCTGATCGATGGCGTGACCACGACAGTGAAGGTCGCCCATGTTCGGCTCTGCCACAGCCGGATGCCGTTTGTCCGGGCCTATCCCAGAGAGACGCAGGAGATGGTGTTCGACGCCCATGACAAGGCCTTCGCCTTCTTCGGCGGGGCGTGCTCGCGCGGAATCTACGACAACATGAAGACGGCGGTGGATGCGATCTTTGTCGGCAAGGATCGGGCCTATAATCGGCGGTTCCAGCAGATGTGCGGGCATTACCTGGTCGACCCGGTCGCTTGCACGCCGGCCTCGGGCTGGGAGAAGGGTCAGGTCGAGAACCAAGTCGGTGTCATCCGGCGGCGCTTCTTCGTGCCGCGTCCCAAGTTCAAATCCTATGCCGAGCTGAATGCATGGCTGGAAGACCGGTGCCGAGATTATGCGAAGGCGAACAAGCACCCGGAGCTGCGGGACAGAACGATCTGGGAGGTGTTCGAAGAAGAATGCCCGAGCCTTGTGCCTTACGTCGGCCCTTTCGATGGATTCCATGCGGTCCCGGCCTCTGTGTCCAAGACTTGCCTCGTGCGCTTCGACAAGAACAGATACTCAGTCGATGCCCGCGCCGTGGGGCGGCCGGTCGAGATCAGAGCTTACGCCGATCGGCTGGAATGTTGGCAGGATGGGCAAATCGTTGGCCAGCATAAGCGGGCCTTCGGGCGGGACAAAACGATCTTCGGTCCCCTGCATTACATACCTGTTCTGGCCCGCAAACCCGGTGCCCTTCGTAATGGGGCGCCCTTCAAGGAATGGGCGTTGCCGGTGCCGATCCGCCGTGTGTGGCGCAAGCTGGAACGTCAGCCGGGTGGCGACCGGCAGATGGTCGACATCCTGGGCGCCGTGCTGACGGATGGGATCGAAGCCGTAGAAGCCGCCTGCGCCGAGGCTCTGTCGCACAACGTCCATTCAGCGGGTGTGGTCCTGAACATCCTGGCCCGGCACCGCGAGCCGCCACCACCCCTGACAATCACCACACCGGATGCACTGAAGCTGGCCTGCGAGCCCATTGCCGACTGCAACCGATATGACAGCTTGAGGAGACAAACAGATGGAACGCTCAGACGTGATCGACGCGATGGGAAAGCTGCGGCTCTACGGCATGCGCGCCGCTTATGACGAGGTGCTGACCACTGCAGTCAAGCGCCAGCATGAACCTCAGCAGATCATCGGGGATTTGCTGACCGCCGAGATCCGCGAGAAGCAGGCGCGGTCGGTCAAATACCAGATGACCATTGCCAAGTTGCCCCTGGCAAAGGAGCTGGAAGAGTTCGACTTCGAAGTAGCCGAGGCTAACGAAACGCTGATCCGCGACCTGGCGACCGGCGACTTCCTCGACCATCAGCGCAACCTCGTGCTGATCGGCGGCACCGGCACGGGCAAAACCCATCTTGCTGTCAGCATCGCCCGGGCCTGTATCCGGGCCGGACGACGGGGTAGGTTCTTCAACGTCGTCGACTTGGTGAACAAGCTCGATGCCGAAGCCAGAGCCGAGCGGCAAGGACGCACCGCAGACCTTATCTCCCGGCTCGACTTCCTGATCCTTGACGAACTGGGCTACCTGCCCTTTGCCCAAACCGGCGGTCAACTCCTGTTCCATCTGATCAGCAAGCTTTACGAGCGCACCTCGATCATCGTCACCACAAACCTGGCCTTCGGGGAATGGCCCAGCGTCTTCGGCGATGCCAAGATGACCACCGCACTGCTCGACAGGCTCACGCACCATTGCGAGATCGTCGAAACCGGAAACGAAAGCTGGCGCTTCAAGAACCGCGCATGGCGCAATCCCGAAACCCCGCAGGCCCGCCGCCGCTGCGCTATGTGAGGGCTACGCAGCGCCGGGCTTGCTCAGCACAAGGGGGTCAATATTGGACGCCGAAAAGGGGTCAAAGTTCAATGCCGATTGACA
>NZ_JBHUQE010000055.1:0-2303 GCF_042687825.1 Sedimentitalea sediminis
GCTGCGCGTTATTTATCTGGTATGAGCCATCGTTTTCAGCGGGTTTGGTAGCGGAAGCGGGTTTCGGTCCGCGGTCTATCCGGGGCCGCCCGGGGTGTTGGATGCGCTGCCGGGTTATCTGCGGCTGCGTTTGGGGCGGTGCCACCAGGCATGAATGGCGGATTTCTTGGCCTGACGTTCCGGCGGAAAGGGGGCGGCGACGTCATCGGCGATCTGAACGAAGGTCATTCGGTCGATGCGGGCCGTGATGAAGGCCTGCAGTCCAGGGGCGCTTTCGATCTTGGGCGGTGGTCCGGCACGATGGGCGCGGCGGTGATCCGTGATCGGCCACGCTTTGGGTGAAAGGGTGTTCAAACCGTCTTTGACAGCGCGTTTATGGCCTGTTCAAGGGCGGCAATGGCCTGTGTCTGCGAGGCCCGGGCAGACCGTAAAAGGGCATCCGCTTCGGCAAGCCTGGCTGTCACGAGATCCAGATCGGCGCGACGTGTCACGGCGCAGTCCCTCGCATCCTGTACCGGTTCAGGTATCTGCGCACGGTCACGTCGGTGATCCGCAGCCGCCGGGCGATCCCGGCCACGGGCCAGCCCCGGGTGTGCAGGCAGGCGACCAGCCAAGGCGTGGCCAAGGGCACCCGGCGCTGCAGCAGGTGGTCGGACCGGGCCCGTTCGGCGGTCTTTTCCTTGCCCACCAGCGCGGTAACCCGCGATCGGGTTGTCGGGTGCTTTGGCATGCCCATCGCGGCCTCGCCGAAGGTCAACAAGAATTCAATCGCCATGTCCATGCCCAGGATATCGACATAGGGTTCTACCTCGGCGGATGTCTTCGGAAAGGGTTTGGCTGGAAGGGTCATGGTTTATGCTGTCTCCGCGGCCAGACGCTGCAGGGCCGGGGTCAGGGTGTCGGAGTTGAACTCAATCCCGATCATGGCTATGTTTCCGCTTCGGAGTGGCGACCATGGGAAATCGGAGTCCATGACACCGTCCCGGCCTCGGCCGAACGCTAGTGAATGAGGGAACGTCCGACCCTCCGTTACTCCTTGCAGGCGTGACACGGTGATATTCTCCCGGCCGTAGCACGGTCCTTGTGACCGGAGCGCTATGTGGGGTTGCCGGCTTGACCGGATTGGGAGGCCCCACCGCCTGCACCCTGCCTTTTTCGGTTGTTCGCCCCGGTCCGCCTGCGCCATTCAGCGGACCGAGACTGTGCCCGGCATCCGGTGTCAGGAGCACCGGGCGGGCAGTCGCACCGGCGGACAAACTGCCGCCGGGGGTGGTTCAATCGCCCGATTTCATGCGGACAATGCGCCCGGTTTCAGCCCGAGCTGCGTACAGACCGCAGCGGCGCAGTCCGATTGGGCGATCTCTGCGGGTGAAGATTGCGGCGGATTATTGGGAGCCGCCTGGGCCATGAGATGCGCATAGGCGGGTGCCGAGCTGGCCATGAAACTGTCAAAACTGGCTTCGTCCTGGGCGCACGGCGCGGTGGCCCAACCCTGCATCGCCGGAGTGATGAAGCCGCGCGCCAGGGCATCCTTGACCTTGGCGGCGGCGCGGTCTTTTGCGCGTTCAGACCGATCGGCGTGGTGGCTGGTCATCAGCTCCTGCACCGCCTCGATCGGCACGAACCGCGCCGGGTCGGGCTTTTGCGCCGCCACGGCCTGTTCCGCCTTGCCGCGCAGGGTTTCGATCAGGGCGAACAGCGCGTCTTCTGTTGTGCCTTCCGGCAGGCCAAGCGCCGCAATCAGCCGGTCCAGCAGGGTTTCGGTTTGGTTCATGGTTTCCTCCTGTCGCGCCAGGGCGTGCAGTTGCAGGGCGGGTCTGTGCACCAGTCCCGCCCCTTTCAGGCGGGTGATGATGTGGCCCGCCTTGGTGTGATAGAATGACGGGCCGAGATAGCGATACGCCTTGCCCGCGATCAGCTCGCGCGCCTGGGCGGTCCAGTCCACCCGGCCCCAAAGGCCGGACGCATCTGCCCTCAGCTCCTTGATCCAGCCCGCCGCAGGCACCGGGCCTGACCGTTGATCCGGTTGCCTGTCGGACTGGTGTTCATAATCCAATCGGCAGATCGACCGCATCGACCGCATCGGCCTCAAAGGCACGCATGACGGCGGACGGGTCGGCCAGATTGAACTGGCGCCCGTCGCGCCCGACCATCTCGCCGGCGGGGAACAGATGCCCCCATTCCGGGGCCGTGCCGCCCAGGTCGCGGTCGCCGCTGGCTGTCAGGGGGTCGCGCATCGGATCAGGTCGCGACAAACGGGGTAACGACCAGCGCCGCCGTGTCCTTCCACGGATTGGACGCGC
>NZ_JBHUQE010000056.1:0-2250 GCF_042687825.1 Sedimentitalea sediminis
GCCGATTTGTGCAACAAGGCCTCGTCACTGCGTCGGATCGTGCCCGCACCCTAGAAGTTTGCCGCAGCACCTACGCCGTCGCCGCCTGACGAATACCAACTCCGCAAGAGTGCCCAACTGCCGTCCCTTTGGGGCGGCTTTTTTTGATCGACAATCGGTCGGAGCGGCTTTATCGCGCTACCGCACCAATATCGCCGTTGGGTTTTTCTGGAATTTTATCATCGAAGTTCGAAAGGGAAGGTGGTCCTAACACCAAGACCGCATCACGCATAATTCCCATTAGACTTCCGGTATCACCGGTTGCGTCAAGTTTAACAGTTTGCAGCGCCGAAGTTTCTCGATATGTCGATGTTGCGTCGGTTGTATCGTAAAGAGAAATCATAGCGGTTTCCATCCTTCGAAGTTTCGCCGATCTTGGATTTGTTCTTGTGGTCCCTGCGGCGTATTCACGGTCTGGCGTGTCAATTGGCCTTCGGAAACAAATCCAAAGCTACCGCTGCCCACACTTTCGATAACACCACGAACCATCTGGTAATTATTAGTGGTGTTGGGTGGAACCATTGTGTTGGGATCAAAAGGTTCCGCGAGCTTCATCTGAGCGCTGTAGCTCTTATGAATATCCTTCAATCTACCATAAAATTCTGCACTTGGCTTCTCAATGTTTAGGCCAAGCGCCAATCCTTCACGGCGATTGATTGTATAGTCGTGGCTGCCAGAGTCTGCGCAAAGGAAATCGACTATTTCCTTCCGCTTTTCGGCGTCGTTAACGTGCTCGTTTAGAAGCTTTTCAGCCAAAAATCTAATCTGAGCGCGTGAACGGAATATCTCTCCGAGAACTAGCGGATGAACCTTGTTTGAGAGTTCGTTTAAGATCGAACCCAAAACCTCGTCATCTTTGATTGCGAGGTCCTGCTGAGCGGCATCTAAATAACCTCTCACGGCTTCAAAGCTTACCGGAATTCGAGCCATTTGATTTCCATTAGGAACTTGTGGCCCCAGCGCGTGTGTAAGACTTGGGTCAATAGGCCCGAGTGCCGCTTGCTTTGTCATGACGATACGATGCGCACCCAAAGAAATGAGTGTCCCGGCGCTCATCGCCTTATAAGGAATCAGGACTTCAAGTTCATCGCAAAAGGTTTTTATTAGGTTAACTAAGTGCCAAGCCGCAGCGGTGTTGCCACCGTTTGTGTGCGACAGGAGCGAAATCCGTTCGGTCGGCCCGATGTGATCAAGAACGTCAACAAAAAGGTCGATGCAGTCTGCGCCGATCTGTGTTTCTGCACCCCTGCGATCTCCGGTGACGTATGAAATGATTTTGGTCCCGCGCTATTGCTCAATATGCTCATAGAGCGGTTTGCGCGCTGCAAAATCCATCGTTCACCCGAGTGCCTGACCAAGTTTTTTCCTACTTTTTCCACCACGATATCAACAAGTCAATGATTCCGGCCAACATCGTAGGTCCAAAGGGCCAAAAAAAAGTTCAGTAGAATGTTAGCAGGATTCATGAGCTTCAAAATTTATAAATTAAATCAAGGAAAACTGGCGGAGAGACAGGGACAATCCACCAAAATCGTAAGTCATTGACTTAACTGGACATACAAGAGCGAAGGTTGCTTGTGTGTCTCACTTTGTGTGCCACTGTATAGCCCGGATGTCTCGGAAAAGTCAAAGGTATCTGTGTGGGTAACCAAAGAAGATTTTATCCATGGTATCAACTTAAGCATCAGAAAGATATGCATATTCTTGGATGTAGGTGGATATGATATTGGTTTTTGGATTGCTTGTTTGGAAACTGGATACATCGAAGATTGAGATGAGGAAGGGAACCAATCGAGTTTGAATATTTATTATAATATATTGATTATAAATGATTTAATAGAGAAGAAGATTGATTATCTGGCCAGACAGATACTAGGTCGCATCTTGTCCTATGGTGTGGGCGAGTGATTTGTCCCGCGATATCAGGGGGATATCCTCGAATGGGCAGGATCGCTGGACGACCTTCTATCCTATAGGTGGCGCGATAGGGCATGTCTCTCACGCGGAGACGTTCGGCTGCCGGGGTTCACGGCTTCTGTCCTATAGTGTCGCCTAGTGATGGTCGAGGATGACGCATCACTGCCTACGCGTGAGGAACGGACCCCGCCTATCGCTGCGCTGTTATGTAGGCGCGAAAGGGAAGCTCATGGAAAACAGACAGATATCGAACGGGAAAAGCCGCCAATGTCCGTAAGCGTCCGGTCTGACCGC
>NZ_JBHUQE010000057.1:0-2156 GCF_042687825.1 Sedimentitalea sediminis
GTCAATCTGGGCTCATGGGCCAAGTCGCTCTGGCGGCATTGGCGCGTGTGGCGGACGTAGGGTCCCTGTCACGCGCTCTGCGGATTTTGCGATGTGACCGGCCTGACTGACGATTGAGCCTTCGCAATTGTCAGACAGGAGGTTCCCATGACACAGGAGACGATGCGCCCGCTGCGTGCGCGGATGATCGAGGACATGCGCCTTCGCGGGATGGCGGAGACGTCGCAGAAGGCCGATATCCGGGGGCTCAAGGATTTCACCGGGTTTCCGGGGCGGTCGCCGGATACGGCGACTCTGGACGCGTTGCGCGCCTATCAGCTTCATATGACCGATAGCGAGGTCCCGCCTTCGGTCTACAACGCCCGGATCCCGGCGCTGCGGTTCTTCTTCGGCATGACGTGCGACCGCGCGGACATGAAGACGTACATGCGGTTCCGCCCCGAGCCGCGCAAATTGCCGATTGTCCCGCGCGCCGAGGAGGTATCTGCAGTTCTGGCGGCGGCGCCCGGACCCGGGATGACGTATCGGGCTGCCTTGAGTATCGGCCGCGGCGCGGGGCTACGGGCCTCGGAGGTCACCAACCTCAAGGTCCGGGACATCGACAGCAACCGCATGCTGATCCAGGTCGAGCGGGGCAAGGGCGGCAAGGATCGCGATGTGATGCTGTCGCCGTCTTTGCTGGCATTGCCGCGGGGCTACTGGCGCGAGGCTCGCCCACAGGGGGGGCTGTTTCCCGGCCAGAGCCGGGTTGAACCGATGTCGCCCCGCGCGTTGAACCGGGCGTTCAACTCTGCCAGGGCAATGGTTGGCATCAGGAAGCCTGCGACCCTGCCTTCGCGCCGGCACAGCTTCGCCACGCATCTCCTCAAGGCCGACACCGATATGCGCGTCATCCAGGTGCTTCTCGGCCATGCCAAGCTGACCGCGGCGGCACGATATACGCACGTTGCCACCAAGACGCTGCGCAACGTCGCCAGCCCGTTCGGGCATATCCGGGATGTGACCTGACGGACCGGTCGGCGTGCTGCGGCACGCGCTGGGGGCTGCAGATATCTTTCGTGCGCATGGTCCTGCTTATCGACGGGCCAACGCGGGGCACTTGAGCCTCTCGCAGCTCAAGGTGATGTCAGCGATCGAGGCCTGTCGTACCGAGGCGCTCGGCGGGCATGTGGCGGCTTGCACCGAATGCGATCACCATCATATCGCATGTAAAAGTTGCAAAAACCGGCATTGCCCGAAGTGTCAGGGACCAGCCGCGCGCAACTGGATGGCGGCGCGGGCAGATGATCTGCTGCCGGTGGAGTATTTCCACGTCGTCTTCACGCTCCCCGCTGAAATCGCGCGGATCGCGTATTGGAACAAGCGCGCGCTCTACGGCCTGCTGTTCCGGGCATCGGCGGAAACGGTGATTACCATCGCCGCCGATCCCAAGCGGCTGGGGGCGCGTATCGGCACGACCAGCGTGTTGCACACCTGGGGATCAGCGATGACGCACCATCCCCACATCCACATGAGCGTGCCGGGCGGCGGCTTGTCGCCCGACGGCACCAGGTGGATCGCCTGCCGGTCGGGGTTCTTTCTACCGGTTCGAGTCCTGTCCAGACTGTTCCGACGTCTGTTCATCGAGGGATTGCTCGCGCTGCATGAGGCCGGTCAGCTTTCTTTCTTCGGCGACCTCGCCGGATTGGCCGGCACCTTCGCCGCCTGGCTGGCGCCGTTGCGCAAATCCGAATGGGGGTTGACGCCAAACCACCCTTCGGCGGGCCCGAGGCGGTGCTGGCCTGTCTGAACCGGCACACGCAGCGCGTCGCGATCTCGAACCACCGCATGGTCTGCGCCGACGATGATACCGTGGCCTTCCGCTGGAAAAACCATCGGATCAAGCGCGGCGGCCGCATGAAAACCATGCGGCTCGACACACACGGGTTCATCCGCCGGGTCCTGATCCATGTGCGTCCGGATGGTTTCCACCGCATCCGGCACCACGGCCTGCTGACCAGCGCCGCACGCAAATCCAACCTCGCGACGATCCGCGCGTTGCTCGGCGTCTAGGCAGCTCTGCAGGATGACGCCCCCGGCGCCGAGATCCTCCCGCTCACCCTCCGCGAACCTTGCCCTGAATGCCGAGGGGTGATGCGCCTCGTCGGGACGTTCCG
>NZ_JBHUQE010000058.1:0-1989 GCF_042687825.1 Sedimentitalea sediminis
GGCTGCCGCCGGTGACCAGTGCTGTTCTCGCCATGTCAGTCTCCTTGAATTGAATATGTGTTCCGCCGCATCGCATGCGGCAACGTACCGGCCACTATTTGGCCAGCACGTATGATCCGGGTGCATCCTCGATCACCTCGAGCGCACCATCGCCCGGCACCCGGGCGGGCACCTGTTTGGCGCGGTCCTTGGCCTCGACCCAATCGGCCCAGGCCGGCCACCACGACCCCTTGGTCTCGGTGGCGTTCTCAAACCACTCTTCGTGGTCCTCCGGATAGTCGGGATTCGTCCAGTAGCCGTATTTCGGCCGGTCGCTGGGCGGATTGATGACGCCGGCAATGTGACCCGAGCCGCCCAGCACGAAATTGACCTCGCCGCCCAGCAGTCGCGCGGTCGGATAGACCGAGGTCCAGGGCGCGATATGGTCTTCCTTTGTGGCCAGAACGAAACAGGGTGTCTTGACCTTGCCGATGTCGATCTTGGTGCCGTTCAGCGTCAGTCCGCCGGATTTGCGCAGGGCGTTCTTGAGATAGATCTCTTCGAGATACCAGAGCAGCATCGCCGCCGGCAGCCGGGTCGAATCCGAATTCCAGTACAACAGATCGAAGGCCGGCGGCTTGTTGCCCATCAGATAGTTCATCACGTGGAACGACCAGACCAGGTCGTTCTCGCGGATCATCGAGAACATGTCGCGCAGATGATGGCCTTCGAGATGGCCCTTTTCGGCCATGTGTTCGCGCAGCGCCACCAGCCGGTCCTCGTCGATGAACACGCCGATCTCGCCGACATCGGTAAAGTCCACCATCGTCGCCAGCGTCGTGGCCGAGGCGATGCGGGTGTCCTTTTTCGCCGCCAGATAGGCCAGCGTCGCGGTCACCAGAATGCCGCCGATGCAGAACCCCAGGATATTGACCTTTTTCTCGCCGGTGGCCTGCTCGATCGCGTCCAGCGCCGCCAGCGGACCCTCGTTCATGTAATGCTCAAAGCTTTTCTCGGCATGCTCGGGGCCCGGATTGACCCAGCTGATGATGAACACCGTATGGCCGCGGTCCAGCATGTAACGGACCAGGCTGTTCTTTTCGCGCATGTCCATGATGTAGTATTTGTTGATCCAGGCCGGCACGAACAGGATCGGCCGCTTGCGCTGGGTCTCGGTGCGCGGCTCGAACTGGATCAGCTGCATCAGCTCGTTCTGATAGACCACCTTGCCGGGCGTCGTGCCCAGATCGCGGCCGACGACAAAGGCCGTCTCGTCATTGGTGGCGATGTCCAGGCGGCCATCGCCGCGCTCGAGATCGTCCAGCAGGTTCTTGAACCCGTTCAACAGGCTCTGCCCGTCGGTCTTCAGCAGCTTTTTCTTGGCCTGCGGATTCAGCGCCAGAAAATTGCTGGGCGCCAGGGCGCTGAGGATCTGACGGGTATAGAATTCCACCCTGAGCTGTTCTTTCGAACCCTTGGGAAACTGGTTCAGAATGTCCAGAACCGCCTCTTCCATGGCCAGATACACGTCGCGGCAGACCCGCGCCATCGGATCGTCGCTCCAGGAATCGTCCTTGAACCGGCGGTCCCGGACTTCATTGTCAGCGCCGCTCCAGCCCGACATCCAGACCTTGGCCATGTTGGTAAAGGCCGCCTGCTGGATCGACATCAGCTCGGCCGGCTTGGCGGCGATCGACATCCCCACCTTGGCATAGGCCGCCATGATCGACGCCGTGTCCGATATCGAAAATTCGCCGCCCGTCACCCGTGCCGCCGATAAATTGGCAGCACGTAAAAACAGTTGCTGCGCGCGTTGCATCAGGCTCCAGTACTCCGCCAGCCTTTGTACCAACTGATCTGAATTCTGGTCTGTCATAGCCATGTCGTGCTCCTTGTGCAGTTTCTGTTCTCATGGGACGGGCGACGATATTGCCCCTGCCTGAAGATCGGGGAGAACAAGCGGCAGGGACAAATGGCTTAACCGGGACGTTCGACGCAGAGGGCAACACC
>NZ_JBHUQE010000059.1:0-1882 GCF_042687825.1 Sedimentitalea sediminis
ACCGCCGTCCCAGAACTGACCGACAAAATCTGATACAGGAGACACGGCCATGAGCTATACCGCCCCCCTTCAGGACATGCGCTTTGTCCTGCACCGCCTTTGCGGTCTCGATGACCTCGCAAACCTGCCCGGCCTCGAGGATTCGACGCCCGACATGGTGGATGCGATCCTTGACGAGGCCGCCAAATACGCCGCCCAGGAACTGTCGCCGCTTAACCGCGCCGGCGATCTGGCCGGTCTGGGCTTTGACAATGGCCGTGTCACCACGCCCGAGGGCTGGTCTGATGCCTATGACACGCTGGTCGAAATGGGCTGGAACAGCCCCTCGGCCAGCCCCGAGCATGGCGGCATGGGCCTGCCCTTTGCCGTGAACGCCTGTATCCAGGAGATGTTCCACGGCGCCAACATGTCGTTCCAACTGTGCCCGATGCTGACCCAGGGCGCGATCGAGGCGATCGAGCATTATGCCTCGGACGAGTTGAAGGACACCTATCTGCCCAAGCTGGTGACCGGCGAATGGACCGGCACGATGAACCTGACCGAGCCGCAGGCCGGCTCTGATCTGGCGGCAATCCGGTCCACCGCACAGCCCGATGGCGACGCCTATCGCATCAAGGGTCAAAAGATCTTCATCACCTATGGCGAGCACGATCTGGCCGAGAACATCATCCACCTGGTGCTGGCCCGCCTGCCGGACGCACCCGCCGGGGTCAAGGGCATCTCGCTCTTTGTCGTGCCGAAATTCATACCCCAGCCCGATGGCACGCCAGGGGCCGAAAACGACGTGCGCTGCGTGTCGATCGAACACAAGCTGGGCATTCACGCCAGCCCGACCTGCACCCTGTCCTTTGGCGACGATCAGGGCGCGATCGGCTACCTGGTGGGCGAGGCCAATCGTGGCCTGCAATACATGTTCGCGATGATGAACAATGCCCGCCTGAATGTCGGCATCCAGGGGATCGGCCTGTCCGAGCACGCCTATCAGGACGCTGCCGCCTATGCCGCCGAACGCCGGCAGGGTCAGGCGCCCGGCGTCGAAGGCTCGGCCGCAATCATCGAACATGCCGATGTGCGCCGCATGCTGGCGCAGATGAAAAGCCGCACCGAAGCCGCGCGCATCCTGGCCTATCGCGCCGCCGCTTCGCTGGACTTTGCCGCCCGCTCGGCGGATGACGCGCAGCGCGCCTATCACCAGCGCCGGGTCGATCTGCTGATCCCGGTGGTCAAGGGCTGTTCCACCGAGGCCGCGGTCGAAGTCGCATCGATGGGCGTCCAGGTCCATGGCGGCATGGGCTATGTCGAAGAAACCGGCGCCGCCCAGCACCTGCGCGACGCCCGGATCACCACGATCTACGAGGGCACCACAGGCATTCAGGCGCTGGACCTGATCGGGCGCAAGATCCTGCGCGACCAAGGTGCCGCGGTGGCGGAAATCGTTGCCGACATGCGGGCCAGCGCGCAGAGCCTGTCCGAGCAAAGCGATGATCTGGCGGACTGGACCCTGCTGTCGCGCCGGGTGGCGCAGGCCGCCGACACGATCGAGACCGCCACCGAATGGCTGCTGGAAGCCCCCGAGCGCGCCGCGCAGGCACCGGCGGCATCGGCAATGAACATTCTCGAACTGTTCGGCCTGTCGCTGGGCACCTGGGCGCATGGCGATGCGGCCCGCGCTGCGGCAGCCGAGATCGCCGATGGCGGCAACTCGGCACATGCCGCCACCAAGATCCGTCTGGCCGAATTCTATGCCTTGCAGGTCTTTCCGCAGGCGCAGGCCCGGCTCAGCGCCGCGACCGGTGGCGCCCAGGCGGTGCTGGCGATCAGCCCGGCCGACCTGAACCCGGCAGCGTGAGGTTCTGAAAATGACCCAGATCGAACGCGAAGC